>CAYYHN010000528.1:0-4020 GCA_964471245.1 uncultured Rhodothermaceae bacterium
TTCTTCCCATCCAAGAATTTAGGATGCTATGGCGACGGCGGAGGTTTGTTAACCAACGATGCCGATTTATTCGATCAGATGCGCATGATTGCGAATCATGGTGCGCGCAAGAAATACTACCATGAAGTAGTCGGCGTAAATAGCCGGCTCGATGCCATGCAAGCGGCTGTTTTGCATGTGAAGCTGAAGTACCTCGACGCATACATTGCCGCCCGTATTGCCGCCGCCGACCGCTACGATCGTTTGCTTTCTGACATCGACGGAATCGTATGCCCACCGCGTGCAAGATATGGGACACACGTATTTCACCAATACACAATCCGTGTAGCGCCTACGCTTGCGGAAGGGCGTGATGGCCTTGCAGCACATCTCAAAGCGCAAGACATCCCCTGTGCCGTCTACTATCCGGTTCCGCTTCACCAGCTCTCGGTGTTCACCGAAGGACGCTTGAAAGGACGGTTCACGGCCTTGCCAGAAACCGAGCGTGCAGCCGCCGAAGTGCTCTCGTTGCCTATGCATACCGAGTTGAACGAGGAACAGCAAACATTCATTGCCGATGCGATCAAGCGCTACGCTGCTCAGTAATCCTGCACCCAGCTCAATTTTTCGCGCACCCTCGATGTCCTCTCGAAGCCCCTACGTTGTCCGCACGTAGGGGCTTTTCTTTGCCAATTGCTCAAACACATTTGTCCTTTACTCGGTTGAACCGCATCTTCCTTCACGTTCAATCACCTAGTGTAATCGGCAAAACCGGACCATGTTTTTGTGCAAAGTGATGGGCAGCGTGACGGCTCCACGCAAGCAAGCTGTATTTGAAACCAGCAAAATGCTCATTGTACAGCGCGTTCATCCAGAAACACGCGAAGTCTATGGCGCAGATATGCTTGCCTTAGACCCCAAATATGGGGCTGGCGTTGATGACGTAGTTATTGTTGCGAAAGAAGGCGCCGTGGTAGCCCAGTTGCTTGAAGCGTCTGCCCCTGCGAATGTCATCATACTCGGTGTTGTCGACGACTGGACGTGGCCTGCCACATAAGTCTGCCAAGCCTGATCCAGCAGTTGCGTAGTGTGTTGTCCGCTTGATTTACATGCCATCCACATGCACTTCAAGATTTTGTGTGGATCACGTTCCATTGCCATTCGCTAATCCGCTTCGCTCCAGCTATATTCCCGCGCCTAACCCACATAATACTAAGGTGACGTGATCGTCTCGGATTGTTCGGCACCTTAGACACGTCTTGTCCTCGTCCCACCATCCAGCCTCTTCAGCCATGGTTCGTGCTGTATCTTGGCAACGCCTGTTCACCATAGCAGTCGTTGCACTTTTGCTGGTGCTTCAAACGCCACATCATTCGGTTGCGCAGTCGTCCGAGATTCCGCCCGTTACGAGAACGTTTGTCATCCAGAATGCAACCATCATCCCTTCCCCCGGCGAAGTAATCGAAGGCGGATCTGTTCTCATCAGAGACGGCCTGATTCAAGCCGTTGGGGCCTCCGTCACAGTACCCTTTGATGCCCAGGTGATTGATGGCGACTCGATGTACGTCTACGCAGGCTTCATCGATGGTCTCTCGTATACCGGGGTGCCCAAGCCCAAGGAAGACACCAACCGTCCACGCGTAGACGACCCGGGCAATCCGCCCGATGATCTTGCAGGCATCCAACCGCAACGTGATGTTCGCACCTTCCTCGATGCGGATGACAAGTCAGTTGCAGACTTGCGAGAGGCTGGCTTTGGCGCGGCTCACGTTGTCCCGCACGGCCGAATGTTGCCGGGTATGGGATCACTGATTCTCCTTGGTGGCGAGCACCCAGATGCACTGGTACTCAAAGGCGAAACCTCACAATTCGCCCAGTTCGCAACAGCCCGTGGCATGTACCCGGGAACACCGATGGGCATCATGGCGAAGTACCGCCAGCTCTACCGTGAAGCCGAGCGTCGCCAGCGCATGGAGATGCTGTACGCTGAAAATCCGGTCGGCATCACGCGGCCGTCCTACGACGATGTGCATTACGCCTTCTTCCCAGTCCTCTCGCAGGAGCAACCGGTTTTCTTCTATACCGACAGCGCGCTCGAAACCTTCCGTGCGATGAGCCTTCAACGCGAGCTTGGCTTTAATCTGGTGCTAGCTGGCATGGAGCAAAGCTATGACCTGCTCGATGATCTTGAGCGGGCTAACCTGCCGATGTTTCTGACGCTCGACCTCCCGCGCGACCCCAAATGGATGGCGAAGATTGAAGCGGACTCGCTGGAGCAATTGATGGCCTCGTACGACCCAGCCGAACGCACGGCTACATACCGCGACTTGGAAGCCGAACGTCGAAACTTGGAAGCCCTCCAATTGCGGAGTCGCCAGAACTACCTGCGCACGGCAGCCATGATGCACGAACGCGGCCTCGATTTCGGCTTCATGACGATGGATGTGAAGGCCAATGCCATTCACAAAAACCTTCGCACGATGATTGAAGAAGGTTTACCAGAAGACGCTGCGCTCGCCGCGTTGACGACTACACCTGCCGAACTTCTGGGCGTCTCGAACATGCTCGGCTCCGTCGCAACGGGCAAGATTGCCAACCTCGTGGTTACCACAGCTCCTTACTTCGACGAAGATGCTCAGATCAAATATGTCTTTGTTGATGGCGTACAGTACGAATACGAAATCAAGTCGACTTCGGCTGCCAGCGGTGATCCGTCTGCTGAGGCAAATGCTGTTGGGGTATGGAGCTACAACGTGGAAACTCCGCAAGGCGATATTGGCGGTACCTTGACCATTACAGGCAGCCCCGGCTCTTTGAGTGGGACGATTTCCAACGACATGATGCCTGACGCTACCGACCTCGATGAGGTCAGCCTTACCGGAAATGAACTCACGGTATCATTCAGCAATCCTGACATGGGCACCATCAATATCTCTGTCGTCATCACAGGTGATGATTTTGAAGGCTCCCTAAGCGTACCCAACTTTGGCGACCTCCCCATGACGGGCAGTCGCACAGGTAGCCCCGAATAAGTTCGCCCTACCCATCTTTTCGAATGGACACGATCATGAAACGACTTTTGCTTCTGGCCGCGTGGGCATGGCTTAGCCTTCCAGTCCTCGCCCAGACTGCCCAGACTACCGGAGATGTCCTCATTACCAATGGCACGGTACTCACGGTCACACAAGGCACGTTGGAGGACACTGATGTGCTCATCCGCAACGGAAAAATCGAGCGCATCGGGCAGGACCTGCGTGCCCCGAACGGTGTGGAGGTGGTTGATGCGACCGGCAAGTTTGTGATGCCTGGCATCATCGATGCACACGCGCACATTGCCTTGAGCAGTGTCAACGAGCCTACGGCCCCCGTTACGGCACAGGTGACGATGGAGGACGTGCTCAACCCCTACCAAGTCTCCATCTACCGCGCCCTTGCGGGTGGCGTGACGACCTCGCATGTGATGCATGGTTCGGCCAACGTAATTGGCGGGCAGAATGAGACCATTAAACATCGGTACGGCAACACACACCCCGATGCCCTACGTTTCGACGGTGCACCGCGCACCATTAAGTTTGCCTTGGGTGAGAACCCAACTCGTGTGCATGGTAAGCGCGGTGGCGGCAGTGGTACCGCGCTACAACCGGCTACGCGCATGGGGGTGGAAGCAGTGCTGCGCGAGACGTTTGAGGCAGCCGAGCGGTACCGACAGGAATGGGACGCATATGAAGCAGACCGCCAACGCAATGACCGCGCGATTCCGCCTGCCTACGACCTTCAGTTGGATGTCATGGCCGATATCCTGCGCGGCGAAATCCTTGTGCATTGCCACAGCTACCGCGCCGACGAGATCTTGATGCTAATGCGTGTGCTTGGTGATTTCGGTGTGGAAAAGATCACGTTCCAGCATGCGAACGAAGCCTACAAAGTTGCTCCTGAATTGGCGGAATTCGGCGCGTACGCATCTGTCTTTGCCGATTGGTGGGCCTACAAGTTCGAAGTCTACTACTCGACGGCCTACAATGCCGCCATCCTTACGCAAAA
>CAYYHN010000529.1:0-4019 GCA_964471245.1 uncultured Rhodothermaceae bacterium
GCCCGAATGCGCACCGAGGCTCGCTCTACGTCAACTGGGTTGATGCGCGAAATGGCGACCACGATGTGTTTGTTGCAGCCTCTCGCGACGGTGGCACCACGTGGTCGGAGCCTGTACGCGTCAACGATGACCCGGTAGGCAATGGGGCCGACCAGTTCTTCACATGGATGAGCGTCGACCCCATCGATGGCTCGGTAAATATCATCTACAACGATCGGAATGGCATGCCGGGCATTCTCACCAGCCTTACGATGGCCCGCAGCCTCGACGGCGGCCACACCTTCGTTTCCTACCCGCTCGACATCACGCCATTTGCGCCTGAAGACAGCGTATTCTTCGGCGATTACAACGGCATCGCTTCATACGGTGGGCGCGTTGTGGCCGTGTTTCCGCACTTTGTGGCTGGTGAGCTGGTGCTCTCATCCGCCGTCTTCAACTTCGAGCCGGGGACGTATCAGACGAAGTGATTCTTTTCCACATAGACGCAAAGACACGAAGAATTAGCTGGGCCACTTGACAAAACGTAGGCACTCTGATCAACTGGGCCGATTCCTAACCTTTGAGGATGGCTCTACCCTGTTTTTGAACGCTTTTGGATAACGTTGAGAGACTGTTTGGTGAATGGGTTGGAAGGCGAGACTGTGAGATTTTCGAAGGCAGCCTTGGTCGATTTTGAGGCTCGTAGCAGCGCTACGGGCCGAAAAACCAGAGGCAAAGCCGAAGGGCATCGAGCAATGATGCTCGAAAAGATCCAGTCGCAGCTCCAAATCGAGTTGCCAAACAGTGTCTGAGTCTTCGAGCCTTCGTGGCAAATCCAAACCACCCATGACGCCTAAACGAGAGACGAGCATTGATGCGTTGCGAGGAATCGCCATCATCGGGATGGTGCTCTCCGGGACCATTTCGCGGAATGCTGACTTGCCGGGTTGGCTGTTTCATGCCCAGGTGGGGCCACCGGGCTTTGTGTTCACACCAGAGGTGCCCGGCATCACATGGGTCGATCTCGTTTTTCCCTTCTTCCTCTTTGCAATGGGGTTGGCGTTCCCGTTTTCACTGGGACGACTCGCGGAACGGGGAATAAGCACGCGCGACATGCTGCGCAAAATTGTGCCGCGCACGTTCAAGCTCTTCTTCTTTGCCATCCTGCTCGGTCATCTGTCGCCCTTCCATTACCCCGAGGAACTGGGCTTCTGGCGATGGACGCTGCCACTCCTCGCGTTTCTGGGGTTTTTCCTGACGTTCGCACGATTCCCATCGCACAAAGCCGCCGAACCGTGGTTCAACCGAACGGGCTACGTTGTGCTCCTAGCCTTGCTGGCTGTCCGAGCTTGGGTGTTCGATCAGCCCGTGTCCATCCATCGCAATGACATCATCATCCTGCTCTTAGCCGACATGGCATTGTTCGGAGCGCTGATCTGGTGGTTCACGCAAGGCAACTGGTGGCCTCGCCTCGCAATTATGGCGTTATACCTCGCGTTGCGCCTGTCAACAGGGGCCGAAGGATCTTGGACTGCAGCTGTGATGGCATGGACGCCGTTGCAAACCCTCGGTGCGCTCCCCGGTGCCGACGCCGTACTTGATGTGTTCGGCATCGAGCCAAGTCGCATTGTGTTTTACAGTGCGAATTTCCTGAAATACCTTTGCATCGTGCTGCCGGGCTCCATCGTGGGCGACATACTCTACCGTGCGCGAGTGGTCGATTCTCAGCAACCTGTGAATGGAGTCGCGTGGAGCGTGGTCGCCCTTGGCGTTGTCTTGAATGTTGTAAATGTCGTCGGTCTGTATGCCCGGTGGATCGGTCCGACGCTTTTGTGCAACGGCCTTGCGCTCGTCTTGATTTACTGGTGGACTCGGCCCTCGCAAACAGCCCTCGCCAATGAGGTGAAACAAGTCCAACGTTGGAGTGCGTTTTGGTTGGTGTTGGGGTTGTTGTTGGAGCCCTTTGAAGGTGGCATCAAGAAGGATCATTCGACGATTAGCTATTTCTTTGTCACCTCAGGTTTGGCTGGGTTCTTACTCGTGTCGTTCCGTTTCGTCTTTGCCCAAACAAAAGGAACGAGATGGCTTCAATTTATGCCGATCATCGGCCAGAACCCAATGGTGGGGTACGTGGCGGTAGCCTACTTCATCTTGCCCATGCTTAGTTTTGTTGGCATACGCTCCTTCATCGATGGCTGGCATGAGTTCGATCCGTGGTTAGGGGTGCTGCGAGGCTTTTTACTGACAGCGTTGATGGTAGCAGTGACGGCATGGACGGTACGCAAACGACTATTCTGGAAAACCTAGTGGAGCAAAAATGCGCGGTGGTTCACTCGAACATGTGTTGACGTTCGCCAAAGCGAAAGTGGCAGAAGTCGTTCAGCCTGGCGAGGTGGTGGTGGATGCAACGCTAGGCAATGGGCACGACATGGTGCACCTAGCGCAATGCGTAGGACCAGCCGGGCATGTGTACGGTTTTGATGTCCAAGCCCAAGCACTAGAAGCGACGCGCCATCGGTTGCAAACCCAGTGCCCAGACGTGCCCGTCACATTAGTTGAGGCGGGCCATGAAACGATGGGCGAAGTACTTAGCGAGCTGGCTGGTCAGGTTGCGGCGGTGATGTTCAACCTCGGCTACCTCCCCGGTGGCGACAAGTCACGAACGACGAGACCCGAGACGACACTTGCGGCCTTAGATCAAGCCATGCAACTGCTTCGTGCCCAAGGCATACTAAGCATCGTCAAATACCTTGGGCATCCCGGTGGTAGCGAAGAAGGTGACGCTGTCGACGTGTGGGCACAACAGCTCGATCCAGATAAAGCCGTGGTGTTGTCGTACAAGTTTATCAACCTACCGAATACGCCGCCGGAATTGTTGCTGGTCGAAAAGCGCGCATAAAAAAAGCGCGGCCTTACGGGACCGCGCTCCGAGATGCTACCGCATCCTCTAAATTTTAGCTTGTCGATGGTGCATCTCTGTTTTTAAGTATCGGCGGGCCACACGTTGGTCTTAAACTGCAAATCCAGCTTTTCTGCACTTTTTGTGTGAACAGGGTGAAGGCAATTTGAATACCCCCTGTAACTTTCTCTTCATACGGGCATTAACAGAACCTCGCCAGCTTCGTGCCGACCGGATCCCGCCGCCATGCCAGCACGTCCCCTCCGCCACTTATTTTTGCTGCTTCTCTTGGGCCTCAGTGCGGTCCATTCCGGCTGTGCCCAACAGGTCGACAGCACTGATGTGCTCGCGGCCTATCGTACGGGCGATTACGCTACGGCCATTCCGCTTCTCGAAGCCGACGTGGAAGCGGAGACATTTGACGCAGCAGTTGCGCTAGCAGAGAGCTACATTGCTACAGGCGCGTACGAGGAAGGGCTCGAAAACCTTGCAGGTTGGCTGGAATCCTCGCCTGAGGATCCATATTTGCTGCACGCGCACGGACGCCTCCTTCAGGAAACGGGCCGCTACACCGAAGCCGAAGCCGCCTACCGTGCAGCCGGGCAGCAGTATGGCACGTTCTGGCGCAACATGCTCTATCACGGTGCTGTGCTTCAATCCACCGGTCGCCAGCGCCAAGGGCTGACGGCCGTCCTGCCGTTGTACCGAGCCTACAAGGCGGGTGATCTCACCACGGCGGCTGATTTGAGCTATGCCGCTGTCGCTGCTGCGCGCCTCGAAGAATTTCACGACGCCAACCGAGCGTTTCAGACGGCCAGCCGCATCGAGCCGCAGGACGCCGAAGTGCTGGGCGCATGGGCGGATCTCTTCCGCACGAAGTTTAACGATGCCGATGCCGAGCGCACGTACGGCGAGGCAATCACGGCCAACCCCAACGATCCCGCCTTGTACGTGGGCTTGGCACAGGTGGGGCAGGGGTTTAGCGGACGCGAACGGTATGCCCGCGAAGCCCTCAATCGCAACGAAAACCACCCCGATGCCCATGCATTGATTGCAGGCATGCGCATTCTCGACGGACTCTACGACGAAGCTGCGGCTTCGGCAGCGCGCGCATTAGCCGTCAATCCCTCGCACTTGGTTG
>CAYYHN010000530.1:0-3987 GCA_964471245.1 uncultured Rhodothermaceae bacterium
CATAACCCCTATTCTACGCACTTGCTAGGTAGTGAGTGCAGTTTACGCCCTCAAAGAGGTATAGTGTATGTTGCTTTCGCTTACATCCGCTATAGATACTGTTGTGACTCTACTAAGTTATCTCGTGCAGCGAGGAGCATGTTTATACGATGAATAAGTCTTTTGAGTTAGGTCTGTACACGTTTGCTGAACTTACGCCCCATCCACAAACAGGCGTGCGCATAAGTCCTGCACAGCGATTGGAGCACTTTTTTGAACGGGTGGAGCTTGCAGACCAACTTGGCCTTGATGTAATTGGTTTGGGCGAACACCACCGTCCGGATTTTGTCTCATCGGCTCCCGAGGTCATTCTAGCAGCGGCAGCAGCCCGGACGAAAAATATCCGCCTTAGCACAGCCGTAACGGTCCTTAGTTCGGATGATCCGGTGCGCGTCTTTCAACGGTTTGCCTCGCTGGATTTGATCTCGAACGGGCGTGCCGAGATTATTGCCGGACGCGGCTCGTTCATCGAATCGTTTCCGCTGTTTGGATATGACTTGAACGATTATGGTGATCTATTTGCCGAAAAGCTTGATCTGCTCCTTAAGCTGCGCGAGCAGGAACAGATCCACTGGTCAGGCAACCACCGCCCAGCGCTGAGTGGCCAAGGAGTATATCCTCGTCCCATGCAAGATAAGCTCCCCATTTGGGTCGCTGTTGGTGGTACGCCGCAATCTGTGATACGTGCTGGCGTGTTGGGGCTACCTCTCGCGCTGGCCATTATTGGCGGGCTACCTGAACAATTTAAGCAACTCGTCGAATTGTACTGGCGAGCGGTGAAGGAAGCTGGCCACGACCCTACTCAGCTCGCTGTAAGTGTCAATTCCCACGGGTTTATTGCTGACGATCGCCAGCAGGCGCTCGACGCATCGTTTCCTTATGTTGAGCAGACAATGAATAAGATTGGCCGTGAGCGGGGCTGGCCGCCTATGACGCGGGCACAGTTTGATGCATCAGCAACCTTACGTGGGGCAAACTTCATCGGCACTCCCGACGATGTCGTTGAGAAAATTCTGTTGCAGCACGATCACTTTGGCCACAGCCGCTTTTTGCTGATGATGGGTGTGGGCACAATGCCACACCGGGAGGTGATGCATTCCATCGAACTGTATGGGACTAAGGTTGCACCCGTTGTACGTGCTGAGATTGCGCGGCGTAATGCTTCGTAAGATGCCTTCTTAGGAGTCAAGGCGAAAACAAACGAGCATGCTTGTGATCGCATCTGGTGTGCTAAGCCACGTTGAAACGCCAAATCTGGACGTTAATCTCGTTCCTGCATCGCAACAGAACGCCGTTGCTAAACCGTTCTATGTCGTTGGAATACTCGGCAGAGCTCGGTCATCAAACTTGCTTGCAAGCTTGCCCTAGGATATATGTGAACACGATCGAACGCACCATTACGAAAGGGAGAGCGTCCCTCTGCGGTAGCATAAAGGTCAAGATATGCATAGCGTAGAATGCTTCGGCAGGTCATCCCGTGCGAGGAGCAAGTACCAATGAGCGTTAAATAGGCAGCTTTGTAACGTTGAACTGAGATACGGCTGAATGTACACCTGAAATCAAAGATAGGCTGGTATAGTCGACTCGATTGAGAACGACCTTTCTCGGAAGCTGAAGAACGAAGGCGACATTATCTGCAATACAACCCCCATTATAGCCGCACGCGGATGGAGTAAAGCGTTGGGGTGCGTATTTGCTGGACATCGGTGTACCAAACACGCCGGGTTTTAAGTTTCTGTCGCACCCTGGTTGGTAAGCGTTGGTACGGCTGCAAAGGTTACTCGGTTGGGTCTGTAGAAGATAGGGTCGGGCCAGGCGTGTGTAGCGTGTCGAGGTCAAGAAAGCTGGTGCAGAGCTTGTCAAGCAGCGCGTGGGTATGACTCGAAATTAACAACAGGCCACCGTCTTGCCGAAAGCTGTTAACGAGGTCGAAGGCAGCAGCCGTGGCTTCAGTATCAAGGCCGCGGAACGGCTCGTCCATGAGCAAGACATGGGGGTGTGCGACAAAAGCAGCGGCAAGCTGGGTTTTCTGGATCATGCCACTAGAATACGTGCCAATGAGGTTATGGCGGCGTTCATCGAGCAGCACGCGGTCGAGGAGGTTGGCGATGTGGTCGGGGCTGTCAGCCTCCCAGCCCTCGCGTTCGCGCAATATCCATTCGAGCAACTCTGCGGCCGTTAGGTGTTGGGGCAACTCAGCGTCAGCATAGACGACTCCGACGTGACGAAGGTAGCGGTATGGATGCCTGTGAATGTCTAGACTGCCGTAGTAGACGTGGCCAGTCGTCGGATATGCGACGGCCGACAGCAAACGGAGCAAGGTCGTCTTGCCTGAGCCATTTGGCCCCACGAGCCCCGTGGCCGTACCAGGAGTGAAGGTATGGTTCAGATTGGCGATGACGGACGCGTCTTGGCCATAACGTTTGGTCAGATCCCGAAGAAGAAGGGAGTCAGGAGAAATGTTGGCGATAGCGGTGTTCAGTTGTGTAGGTGAAAAGCAGAGCGGTAGCGAACGCCACTGCGACGTCTAGAGCCGTCCAGCCTAGGGCGTGCTTGAACAGAAGCGAAGCGTCTAGCGTAGCGACGACGAGTAGGCTCAGGAGCAACGGTAACGTCCAGCGCAAATTCACCAGAAAACGGGTGAAGATCCAGTCGCGCTCAGACTGCCGACCCAGTTGAAACGGCTGGGGTGCAAACGCTGGCCGTGTCAGCACATAGCTCACCCCATTCTTTGCGACAATAAGCAGCAGCAGGTAGACGCTGACTGTTCGCATAGAGGTGTCGAGGTAGAAGAGAACCCACAGCAGCCCATGTGCCATCGCCATCATACGTCCTAGCGGAAGCTTGCGATCAAGTTGGCGGAGGGAAGCCCAAACATGTGGCTTGTATCGCGCAGGTGACCAGTAGACGGCGCTGTATGGTATCATCTCGCGGGTACCGACACGCATACCACCCGCACGCCTAAAGATTTCGCTGTAAAACGCATTTGTTGCGTAATACGCATGATCGTAGTGGGGTAACTGCCGCAGCAACTGCACCACCGACCACACCAGCAACACGGCGCCCGGGATCACGGCCAGCAGTAGGGCGACCGACTGCCCGAGGTACGCTGCTGCGACCAGTATAAGCAAACCAATGAGGAACACATGCTGCGTGGCGAGAAGCGCGGGTACCATGCCTTCCGGGACCGAGAATAATCCTGATGTGTTTTCCTTCATAGTCCGGTACCAGTCGCCTTTCTGCCCTTCTTGCCATGCTTGTGACATTGGCCCAATGTTTACATAGCGTCCGAAGCTGTACAACGCAGTTCCGAGTATGATGAGTACCGTAGACATAGCATGTAAAGCTTTCATCCCCAGATTTTCCGTAAGATGCTCCGGGTCCCAGAAAGCCAGCGGCAAACAGGGGATTATGAAAAGTATTACGATGGGTTGCCACTTCTTGAGTTGGTGCCAGAGCAGGCCGCTTGGTGAGCAGTTCAGACGTTGCAACAGCGGTAGGTCACGGTCCGGCAAAAGAACATGGGGTGCAGCAATCGCAAAGACAGCCGTAGCGAGCAACGTCCAGTAGCGCAACCCGCGCACACGGGCATCCATGTTTGCGTCTGTCGCGGCTAGCGCACATACATACGTAAGCACGCCGAGCAGCAGTAGATAGGTGAGGTATGAAGCGCGTCGCCTAGGCAGGATGACGAATGGGTTTGGGCGGACGAGGAAGATGAAAAAGGTACGGCTCAAAAGGTGTAAGTGGGCCGTGAAGCAGTTCCCGAAAACGGTAGGTTGAAGTTTTCACTCCATGAACGGGCCCCTAAGTTAGGGGATTTACTTGCCCTACGCACGCTTGTCTAAACCTTCACCAAAGTCGCTGCATCCCGCATCCTGATGAAGCGATTGAATCTGAACACTAGCTCCAGATTGAGTAAGCGCACGTGGAGGTCCATGTGCTCAG
>CAYYHN010000531.1:0-3980 GCA_964471245.1 uncultured Rhodothermaceae bacterium
CTGTTGATTCGGGGGGATGAGACATGATTCGAGCCACTGCCGACGCATCGAGCGCGTCACCACATCGAGCACCCGCAGCACGAGCACCTGCGGCACGGGCACCTGCAGCGCATGCATCTGGAGCGCGCGGGCTCCTCGTCGCCGTGGAGCATACGTCGCCACGCCCCAATCACGGCTTGCTCGGCATCGTTAGGAGGCTCGGCATCCGCGTCGCGCAGGAGCTGCTGGAACGCATGGACATGGCCTGGACGGTCTTCGGAGCGGACGGCCAACGCCTGCATGATCGCATCTGAGAGCCACGGCTCCACCTCCGAATTGCGCTCGGCAGGCGACTTCAAGCGATCATTTAGCACACGACCGACCGACTCCGGCGGAATCTTGCCCGTGAGTAAGCGGTAGAGCGTGGCGGCTGCGGCGTAGATGTCCGTCCATGGGCCTTGCTTGCCCGTCGAGTGGTACTGCTCGTAGGGCGCATAACCCGGTTTGAGGATGACCGAGAGGCTCTTGCTGCGCTCGCCCATCGCCACGCGTGCCGCGCCGAAGTCGAGCAAGACCACCTTGCCATCATTGGTCAGGTAGATGTTGTTGGGGTCGATGTCGCGGTGCAGGATGCGCTTCTGGTGGACGGCACGCAAGCCGTCAAGCGCCGGGTACATGATGTTCAGCGCTTGCTCTTGCGAAATCTGGCCGCCTTTCGACTTGAGGAAGCCTGCTAGCGTTTGCCCCTCGTAGTAGTCCATCACGAGATAGCCTGTACCATGCGCCTCGAAGAATGACCGCACCCGCACGATGTTGGGGTGCTTGTCGAACTTGGCGAGCGTGCGGCCTTCCTGCAAGAACTGTTCGAGCCCATAGCGGAAGTACTCCGCATCCGAATCCGAGTGCGGACGAATCGTCGTGCCCTTTTCGCGGCTGGCGAGGTCGCGCGGCATGTATTCCTTGATGGCGACGACCAGTTCCAACTGGATGTCGAGCGCGAGGTACGTGATGCCAAACCCGCCAATGCCCAGCACGCGCCCAATGCGGTACTGGTTGTTGAGTAGGATGCGCATCGGCAGCGCAATCGGGCTGCGCTTGCCCGACTCCTCAAAGACAAATTCGTGATCAGCCATGCAAGTAGATCAAATTGAATAGGGACATGCAAGGAGCGCAGCCGCTTCAGGCTGCTTCCTGAGAAACCCCGAAATGCTAGCGGTTGGGCAATTGCACCTCGAACATCTTGTCCGTTTCGGCGATGTAAAACCGGTCGCCAGGATGCAGCGTGATGGGCGAAGACGGATCAACGCGGCGACCTGCGGTGTCGAAGGTGCCGTTGGTCGAGTTGTAGTCTTCCAGCGTGAACGTCCGTGACGCGCGGTTATAGGTCAGACCCGCATGCCGCTTAGAAACATCGTCTACGTTAGCCCCAAAGACGACTTGGGCAAGGCGCGGATCGCGGCCAAAGACTAAAGGCTCATCAGGCGTCAGATCGAACGACTGTCCTCTATGGGGCCCCGTGATTCCCGTAAGCACAGGCTTGCGCAGCGAGGCAGGTGGTGGTCCGCTCTTGCGAACAGACTTCGTCACACGCTTGGTCACTTCCTTGATGATGACGCGGCCGCGTTTCGTTGCGCCGAGCACAATGCCAATAGCGCCAAGGCCGATGGCAAAGTACAGCAGGTAGTCACGCAATGGGTTGTTGACGTCGGCCGCGAGGAGTTCGAGTTGCGTAGACGCGTCGCCGAGTTGGGCATCGACGAGAGCCAGGAGCGCTTGCAGCGAGTCGGCACGGGCTTGGGCGTCCGCAGCGTTTGCATTGCTTTCTTCGATGGCGCCGAGCGCGCGGCGAAGCTGCTGTTGGTTGCGCTGGAGTTCGCCTTGCAGCGCCTGCGTGCGGCGGGTCATCTCCTCTTCCAACTGGGCACGCTCTTCTTCGCGTGGATCGCAGACGCGGTTGGACGTTGGCACACTCAGACCCAAGCTAGGCAGTACAGCATACAGTTCGTCCGCACGGATCGACCACGCAATATCGTCGCCTTCCGTCACGATCTGATCATCGATCCGGGTGTACGACTTGCGCACGTTGATGCCAATGACCTCGCCGCACTCATTGAAGAGTGGCCCACCCGAATTGCCCGGGTTCACGCCTGCGGAAATCTGATAAAGATCGAGCCCTCGGGTGTCTTCGACGAAAGCACTGATGACACCATTCGTCCACTTCACGTTGAACAACGTCGACTCGGTAGCGCCGCCGCCCGCATCATCGGCCGCGCCGGGGAAGCCCAAGGCGTAGACGGGTTGGCCGCTGCTGATATGTTGGCTGAGGTTCAGGGTCACCGCCGGGCGGTTCAGCGGTTGCTCCACACGCAAAACGGCGAGGTCTTTCACTTCCGACGCCCAGATCACTTCGTAGGGCACAAACTCATCCGGGCCAAACAGCAGCACGCCCTGCCAGCCGTCATCGATCACGCCATCGACGACGTGGTGGTTGGTAACGACGTGCCGCCGGTCGGCGATGACGAAGCCAGAGCCGCCAGAGCCGTATTGCCCATTGGTGCTGTAGATCTGGATGGTGCTGGCTTCCATGTCGGTCGCCTTCTGTGGCTGCGCCCAAGCGGTCAGTGCGCCAAAAACCATCAGCAAGCCCAACGCAGCCAACCAGCACGTGGCTTGGTGCAAGGACGAACGGGAAAGAGAGTGAGCAGCCATGATCGTCAAAATGATCGGATTGGGTTCGGTTTAAGAGGGCACTTCTTGATAAAGCAGTATGAGCGCCGTGACATTGTCTTGATGCGGCATGCGAGCCGCGATGGTCTGCTTGACGAGTTGATCCGCAGCAGCTTGTGGGTTGTCATTTTGCAGGAGTTCGTGAATGATCTCTTGCGGAAGCGTCCCATGCAAGCCATCGCTGCATAGCAGAATACGATCGCCGGGTTGTAAGTGTAGCGCATCCGTGCTGGCCTCGATATCTACCAACTCCTCAATGCCGACGTAGCTCGTCAGGGCGTTGCGCTCGGGATGGCGCGCGGCCTCGGAGGCTTCCATCATCCCTGCGCGCACGAGTTCGGCTAGTTGCTCGCTGAACACGTGCTCCTTATTGAGGCGCATCAGCGTGCCGCCCCGGTCGCGGTAGATGTGGCTATCGCCAACCGAAACCCAGTGCATTTGCGTTTCCTTGACGACAACAGCGACGAGCGTGCAGCCTGCATCGCCCTCGGCAATCTCGTGCACGGCACCGTTGGCTTGTTGCAAGGCGCGTTGCAGTGCTTCGGGGGCAGGTTGGTGCCCAGCCTCGTTGGCCCATGTGTTCAGGAAAATGTCGATGGCCATGCGGCTCGCTTCATCGCCGCGTTCGAGACCGCCCATGCCATCGGCCACCACGACGTTGAGGCCACCACGCTGCATCAGGTCTGCATCGGTGGGGTCCGAAAAGCCGAAGCTGTCTTCCTGATACGGCCGGTCGCCTTGGTGCTGCGCGTGGCCGAGGCGGAGCCGCCCACGGTACGCTTTCGTAGGTTGTGGCGTTGTTGCTGTGACGGTGTCGATCTCATCGCTGGGGTGTTCGGTCGGTGCGTCTTCGCCCTTCCTACGCAGCAGCATCACAACACCAAGCGCGACGAGGACACCCACGAAGGCCAGCCACCAAAGATTGTTGCCCGCATCTGGATGGCTAGGCTCAGATATTGACGCTACACTCGTGTCGACTGCGGGTACCTCAACCAAGTCCGGTTGTATCTCGGTGGTATCGATTGGGGCAGCAACGTTGGTTGCCGGTAATTCGCCCGGTGTAGCTCCGGTTGCATCAACCGGAGTAGTCGCAGATGTCTCGGCTGGGGTGTCTTGTGTAGGTGTTCGGGCCGATGGCATGGGCTCCAACGGTGTGTCCAACGTGTCGGTTGGAGCAGTCTCGGCTGGAGTTTCCGAGTGCTGATCAGGCACGACTTTGGCCTCCTCCAAATCCGACGGGTCCGGCAAAGCATCCAGCAGTTTGCTTTCTTCCT
>CAYYHN010000532.1:0-3976 GCA_964471245.1 uncultured Rhodothermaceae bacterium
TCAGGTCGTGTTCCGTGGCCCACGCCTCGGCAGCGGCGATGCGTCCTTGCCGGATCCAGACACGGGCGCGCATGGCTGCAATCGGTTGGATGTCGGGTAGGGGAAGACGGATCTTCAAGTCCTCCGCCGTCCTTAGGAAGGCCAAGGCTTCTTCATAGGTGCCCACCGATGTTTTCAGCAGTGCTTGGGTGCCATGCCATATCAAGATCCAAGAGTCCGCGACTTCCTTGCCCATCCGCTGTGCAAGCGCCAAGCTTTCGTCGAGGTGTGCTTGCGCCTCCTCCAACTTTCCTTGGCGAAGGGCAATATCTCCTAACCCTTCATAGCTGTTGGCGGACGGAATTTGCGACACAACTTTTTCCCGCTTGGCTTCTTCCAAGATGTGCGTGTACAACCGCTTAGCAGCATGTAAATGACCTTGCCCAATGAGGAGTTTGGCCGAAACGGGCGTGCCGCTTAGCGCAAGGGTCACATTGCCCGTATTGCGCATATCCTCAATACCTTGGCTAAACGTTTCATAGGCGGCTTGCAGGTCCCCGTGTGCCCATTCGGCGAGGCCGAGCAGTGCACGCGCACGACCTTGTTCAAAGGTCTCGGTGGCCGGAATACGGTTCAGCGCTTCGCGTGCATAGCGGACGGTGTCTGGAATGTCGTGTTGGGTGCTGTTTTGGTGGCTCAGCTTGAATGCAGCCTGCGCAGCAGCCATCGAGTTGGGCAATACGCGGAACGCTTCCTCGTCAATCACGACGGTGTTGCCTGCCCCTTGCTGATGCGCAGCATGCACCTGCTCCGCGTGATTCAGCCACGCCTTCGCTGCTTCGAGTCTGCCTTGATTCAACAGCGCCCAGACAATTCCCATGCAGATGACCGGCCGGATGCGCACGGCGGCTTCAGGCAACTGTTCAGCCCAAGCAAGCCACACGCTGTCCCGTTGCTGCTTGTTCATCGGCGCTGCGGCAAGCTCAATCAGGTTCGCAGCGTGCGTAGTGTCTTCGGCAGCTAGTGCATGTCGGATTGCTTCTGACGTTCGTCCTGCGGCGTCATACCAATGGCTTGCCCGGAGGTGTAAGCTGCTTGTGTCCCACTGTGTGTCGGACGATACCGAGGCACGCTGTTGTGACAGGCGTTGGCGCAAGAGATCGGCAAAGAGGTGGTGATACCGAAACCAATGCCGCTGGTCATCGAGGGGGATGACAAACAAGTTGCTGCGTACGAGTGCTTCGAGAGTGACTTGGCTGCTACCGGGTGCCGTTTCCAACACAGCATCGCACAGACTGCCTGATAGTTCATCCAGAACAGAGGTGCGCAGCAGAAACGCTTGAGTTGCTTCCGGTTGTTGCCGTACAACTTCTTCGATGAGGTAATCCATCACGAAGCGGTGGCTACCGGCAAACGCTTCAATGAACTGGGTTGGGTCGTCGTGATCCTGCATCGACAGGGCCGCCAGCTGCAAACCAGCAATCCAGCCTTCGGTGCGTGCTTCTAGGGCTGCCACGTTTTCAGGCGTCAGGTGCAGTCCCATCGCCTCATGCAGAAACTGCGCCGCTTCGGCCGTCGTGAAGCGCAGATCGGCGGCACGCAGTTCAGTGAGTTGCCGCCGGGCACGAAGCCGCGCTAACTGAATCGGCGGATCCTCGCGCGTGACGATGACGAGATGCATCGATGGGGGGCGGTGATCCAGCAAGAAGCTTAGAAGGCTATCCACCTCAGCAGAGTCCACCGCATGGTAGTCATCCAGCACCAAGATGAATGGAGTATCAACAGCGACCAATTCGTTGACCAGTATCGTCAGAATGTGGTCTTGTGCCTGCGGATTGGCGGCTAGGTCGTTGATGTATGCTTGCAATCCCGGCCGGACTTGGTCTAATGCCGCCGCCAAATAGGCAAGAAACCGCACGGGATCGCTGTCTTCGGCATCAAGCGAGAGCCACGCAACAGGGTATGGATGCTCGGCGAGCCAAGCGCTAGCGAGGGTCGTCTTGCCAAACCCAGCGGGTGCAGAAATCAGCGTAAGTGGACCATGTAACCCCGCCTCTAGTTGCGTAACCAGACGGTCCCGAGGAATGACATCGGGCCGAAGACGGGGGAGAAAAAGCTTGGTGGCGAGGAGGAGCATCAAGGAAATTAGTTATCACGAACCTTTGCGGATGAAATGACCTCGCATGATAGCGCTGATCTCATATACATAGCAGCAACCCTATAGGTGCATGTAAAAAATCAACATGCAATGAAGTCACGCAAGCGTTTTTTAGCGCTGTGTAATGTGTCAGTTTCGCCTGAACAGAAAAACGCCGCCGGACCCACCATCCGACGGCGTTTTCGCACGAGAGAAGGTTGCCTCCAAACAACCTTCGTGTAGCGACGGACTTAGCGGCCTTCGTTCTGAAGTTCGCTGAGTGTCGCGATCGCCACGCGGCGGACACGTGGCGAGGTTTCGTTCTGCACCTCTTCGGCGAGGCGCTGGGTGGCGTAGCCGCTACGCACTTCGCGGAGGGCAGCCAAGGCCATCACGCGGTGTGCTTCGTCGCGGTCCCACTGGTAGATTTCGATGAGCGACGGTGCAATGCTCTTGAGGTTGACGTCGATGTCGTTACGTTTGGTGAGTAGAATCGTCAATTTCATGGCCTCAGCACGCGTAGCAGCGCTAGGCGACTGAAGCAGCGTGACGAGTTGCTTGCTCATGTTGTTTTCCCACGTGCTCTCCTGTGCCTGTGCTGGGAGTGCAATGAGGAATGCCGTACAAACGGCCAATGCGAATCGGTTGAAACTACGCATGGTATCTATTTGTTAATATTGTATTTGAATCAGGTTTTGACTGCCGTGAAAATTGGAGTCGGCCGCACTGTACGACCCTCCTGTAAACAAGTTTTGCTCCTCGGGTTAGAAAAATGTAATGCATCGTTTCTTCGGGGTTCCTTAGGGAAACCTGTGCCAAACCTGTACACGTCCTTCATCAGAAAAGTGAACCTGAGGACGTACACTCACCGCCTCTAGGAGAACGTTCTCGTACTTTGGATGGAGGTGTTAGGCAGAAGGTTGCAGAGGCCTGCCGAAGAGCGTAAAGAGGGTACTTCTGAAGTACATTTGTTACGATTCCATCAAGAACGGCGGCAAGTGGGAGAAACCCATCGGCTGGACGCAACCGAAGCCGGTAGCCCGTCGTGTGATGCGGGCATTGGCACATCGCTATTTGTCTCCCAGAACCACCTTTTCTATGCGATCCCTCTTGTGGGCAGGCATGTTTGTCCTGCTCGGCCTCACCCTACCTGCGCATGCGCAGGAAAAAGCCTCCGTCAGTGGATTCATTACGGATGCCACATCTGGCGAGACGCTCATTCTCGCTAATGTCGTGTTCGAAGGCACAGCGCTCGGTGCTGCCACCAACAACGCAGGCTATTATACGCTGACAGGACTGGAGCCGGGGACGTATACGCTCGTGGCTTCATTCTTGGGCTTCCAAAACTACCGCGAGACGCTCACGCTCGCCGCAGGCGAAAGCCGCCGCCTTGACATTGCGCTCAACCCGGCAGGCTTGGAGATCGACGAAGTGCTGGTCACGGCCGAGCGTGAGCTGGAAGAAGAGACGCGGCGGATTGGGGCGACACAACTTAAAGTGGCCCAAGTACGCCAATTGCCGACGATTCTTGAGCCCGACGTCTTCCGCTCGCTGCAACTCCTTCCCGGTGTGAAGGCCGCGTCGGACTTTTCCAGTGGCCTCTATATCCGGGGCGGCGGGCCGGATCAGACGCTCATCCTGCTCGACCGCACGACCGTCTACAACCCCACGCACTTCTTCGGGCTGTTCTCGACGTTCAACCCTGACGCCATCAAAGACGTGCGGCTGTACAAAGGTGGCTATCCCGCTACTTACGGTGGACGCCTTGGCTCGGTGGTCGACATCTACAACAAAGACGGCAACCGCAATGAAGTGGCAGGTACGGCGAGCCTCGGGCTGTTGGCCTCCCGTGTGATGGTC
>CAYYHN010000533.1:0-3967 GCA_964471245.1 uncultured Rhodothermaceae bacterium
TTCTGACAATGGTGTTACGATGCGTTTCCTCGGTGACTTGTATCGTAAGCAAGGGCGCAGTGCCGATGCACTCACGCAATATCAGGCTGCCGCCCAGATCCTACGCGATGCGTTTCCCGATGGCCACCATCGTACGGCTTCTGCCATCTTCTTAGTAGGGAAACTCTACCACGAGCAAGGCGATTGTGTAGCTGCGGAGCCACATTTTCGTGAGGCTTACATCATGCGCGAGGAACTGCTCGGATCCGAGGATATGCATACCATCTCTGCCCAAAATCACCTTGGCCAATGCCTGCGCGACCTTGCTCGCTACGACGAAGCTGAACCACTCCTTATGGCAAGCTATGCATCAGCCCGCGCCATACAAGGCGACGAAGCAGAGGCCACACAGGGCGCCAAAGCAGCACTCATCCAACTCTACGAAGCATGGGGTCGTGCCGTGCCTGCTGAGCTAGGCGAGTAAGTGAGCACCTAGGCCTCCTCCTTCGCTTCACCATTGCAGGAATCAGCACAATTGCGCCCGGATGGGCTAGCAGGTGTCGAGTTTCCGACGTAACATCTGCCGTCATCAATCCACGTCGCTAATCGCCTGCTTGTGCTGCGCCTCGTCTCCTTACTTCTTGCCTCCGTCTTGCTGCTGAGTTGTGGACCGCCTGAGCGTGACCCAAATGTTGTAGAGTTTTGGACCCTACAGCTCTCGCCCACTTTCGATGATTACATCAATGGGATGATCGAGGTCTTTGAGGCAGAAAATCCCGGCATCATGATTCGGTGGGTCGATGTGCCTTACAACGGCATCACACAGAAATTCCTCAGCGCCATTGCCAGTGGCCAAGCCCCTGATGTCGTCAATCTTCCGGCTGACTTTGTTGCGAAATACGTCGGTCTTGGCGCACTTACCCCACTCGACACGTTGCTGTCGGAAACTGTCGAAGCGAGCTACCTCCCCGCCGCCAACCAGCCGCTCTACGTCGACGATGGCTGGTACGGCGTGCCTTGGTACCTCTCGACGTCGATTCTCATTTACGACCGCGCAAAGCTGACGACGGCTGGCTTCAACCCAGACACACCTCCTGAGACCTACGCCAACTTGCTGGACCTCGCACGCGACTATGCTGAAGCCACAGGCGACTATGCGTTCTTCTACAACCTCGTCATCGACAGCTATTTGATCGAAGTACTTGAAGCTGAGGGCATACCTGTCGTCAGCGAGGATGGCACGCAGGCGCTGTTCAACAAGCCGGAAGCTGTAGCGATTATCGAAGACTGGGTGGCGGCTTTTCAGGCGGGTTCGATGCCCCGTGAAAGCATTTCGCAAGACCACAGTGCCGCCTTGCGGCTGTACCAGAGCGGCACCATCGCCATGTTCATTGGCGGGCCGCAGTTTTTGCGCATTGTGAACGAGAACGCGCCCAATCTATACGCCACCACGGATGTGGCCCCGGCTATCACTGGTATAACGGGCAAAAAGAACCTTGCGGTGATGAGCCTCGTCGTCTGCGCGCGTACAGCGAACCCAAACATGGCCGCCAAGTTTGCTGCCTTTGTCACAAATGCCGACAATCAGCTTGCCTTCTCACGCATCGTCCCGATCTATCCATCTGTGACGGCGGCGCTTTCTGATCCTTACTTTGCAGAACACGACAGCACACTCGAAGCCCGCGCGCGCGTCATCGGGGCGCAGCAGTTGTATGATGCTGAAGTGCTCAAACCGTCACTCAACAACTATAACCGGATGAAGGAACGGTTGAAGGTACACCTCCTACGCGCCTTCCAAGGCACCCGCACCGTCGAAGAAGCCCTCGATGCCGCTGCGCGAGACTGGGATAAAATCCTTGCTGAGAATTGGTAGCGTTTGGGAGTTTGGGAGTTGGGAGATGTGATGCGTCCCCTTTATGCACAAATTGGATCTTTGAGGATCTGAAATCTTACCGTCGATTAGCCGCTTGTCATACAGTAACGCCATAACAACTGCGCTGCGCACGTATGCGCCGTACCTGTTCTTACTGCCTGCGCTGGTGCTGTTTGCTGTGTTTGTGTTTTTTCCGGCGCTGCGGATCCTGTTGTTGTCGTTCCAGCAGTACTCCTTCGTCTCCGATCCTGTTTGGGTAGGGTTTGCTAACTACGTACGTCTACTTCAAGATGAGACGTTTCTGTATGCGCTGCTCAACTCATTCCTCTATTTGCTGGTCACGCCGTTTCTGATTGTTATCTCGGTCTCGGTAGCTTTCTTGCTCGACAACAAGGTTCGTGGCTCGACCTTCTTTCGCGGCCTCTACTTCCTCCCCGTCGTCACCCCGATGATCGTGGTCGGCATCATTTGGCAATGGCTCTTAAACGAAGACGTCGGCCTGATTAATTACCTGCTTCTCGAATGGGGCTGGGTGGATGAGAAAGTGACGTGGCTGACGAGTTATCCGCTCAACATCCTGTCAGTGATGTTTGTGACGGCATGGAAAGGGCTTGGTTATTATGCCGTCATCTTTCTGGCCGGCCTGATGACGATTCCGCAAGAACTCGACGAAGTGGCGAGTATCGACGGTGCAAACAACTGGCAGAAGCTGCTTTACGTCAAGCTGCCGCTTCTGAAGCCTACCATTGCCTTGGTAGCTATCATTTCGTCGATTTCCGCACTTAAAGTATTCGATGAACTATACGTCATGATTCCCGGCGCACCCGCTGCTGAAAAGACGCTGGTGCCCCTCATCTACCAGGTTGCCTTCCTCGATTTTCGCCTCGGCTACGCAAGTGCGATAAGCGTGGTGCTGTTCATTATTACCCTCGCCTTTTCCTACGTAAACATTCGCTACTGGGATCGCGACTGATCGACCACACGCATGACCAAGCGCCTGCTCCTCTACTTTGCTTTCTTCTTCGTAGCGGCCATCACCGCCGCGCCGTTCGTGTGGATTTTACTGACGGCGCTGAAAGGCAGCGAGGATGTGTTTGCCTTTCCGCCTCAACTCTGGCCGGATACATTTCACTTCGAGAACTTCGTGGAGACGTGGAATGTGGTACCGTTCGGGCAGTACATCCTGAACAGCGTGCTGGTCTCTTTCGGGTCGGTCTTTACAAACGTCTTGTTGGCCTCCTTAGCGGCCTACCCGCTCGCCCGGATGGAATTTAAAGGCAAGACAGTGATCTTCATTTTGATCATTAGTACGATGATGGTACCTGAGCAAGTCATCATGATTCCGCTCTACTCCATCGCGCTCAACCTTGGCCTCATCAACACACTCGCTGGCGTCGTCATTCCATTCAGCGTGAATGCGTTCGGCATCTTCCTGATGCGGCAATTTTACCTTTCCATCCCCAAGGAGTTGGAAGACGCAGCGATTATCGATGGCTGCTCTCCGTTTCGCATCTGGTGGAGCATCATGCTGCCACTCAGCGGCCCGGCCATCGCCACGCTCACGGTCTTTACGTTCGTTGGGGCATGGAGCAACTTCCTATGGCCGCTCGTCATCCTTCAAGACGCCAGCAAATACACGCTTCCCGTTGGCCTTGCCTACCTGACAGGCACATTTTCGGCCAACTTCAAATACGTCGCAGCCGGTACCATCATCGCCATTCTACCCGTGCTCGCAGTCTACTGGTACATGCAGCGCTTCTTCATCCAAGGCATACTTGCAGGGAGTGTAAAAGGCTAGTCGCACCAATGTGTGTGCGTTGGATGAATCGATGAAACGAAGGGGACAACTTCTTGGGGTAATCAACTACCGCAGGATATACGTTGCAATCCGATGTGGCGGCACCGTAAGCGCTAGTCTGTCCTCTTCAACCGCAAACGCATGTGCGTCGTCCCAAGTATCCTCTAAGGATGCTGCGGCTGCTTTTTGGACCGAGAAGCCAAAGCGAATGGTTGCCATTTCTTCGCGTTCATGCAGATTCACGACGCGCAGGATGATACCCAGTCCTTTTGGCTCAGGACGTAGGGAGACCAGTTGGACTGCCGGATTGTCTAGCT
>CAYYHN010000534.1:0-3956 GCA_964471245.1 uncultured Rhodothermaceae bacterium
ATCATTGGAAGCCAAGCCCGCGATTATTCCTGCATGCGGCCTCAGCTATGGGGTTTGAGCCGAGCTCTTGCGCAGTTATCGAAGACAGCCCGCCAGGGGTCGAGGCCGGTCTTGCCGCGGGTATGCATGTGTGCCACTACCGGGGCGCCGACGATCCAGCTAGTCGTTATCAGTGCTTCGCTAGGATGGCAGAGCTAGAGGGCATACTTGATGAAATCAGGAATTCTCACTCGGCTAGCTGATTTCATGAAAGCGTGTGGTCCGGTTCTGGCCGCCAACGGGCTCCTAAAGGCCAATGAGCATTCGTAAAGTGCAGATCAGATCCGCTCAAGCAGATGACGTACGGCAATGCGCAGAGATCCACATAAAGGCGCGCGCGCATATGGAGTACTTGCCGGTGCTTTACTCGCCGCAGCAAGTTCACCGTTGGATGAGTGACGTGGTGTTCGACAACGAGACGGTAATTGTCGCAGAAGCGGAAGGCTGTGTTCTGGGCTACGCATCGTATACCCAGGACTTGATCGCCAATTTGTACGTTCTTCCGCAGTTTCAACGACGAGGCGTAGGAACTGCCCTACTGGAACATGTCCTACGTGATAGACCTAACGGGATTTCGCTCTGGGTATTCGAGCAGAACGTCGAGGCAATCAGCTTTTACGAACGTAGTGGTTTCGAGACAGTGACGCGAACATCCGGCGAGGATAATGAGGAAGGGCTACCAGATCGGTTGATGAAGCTGAATAGGTGACCGCTCCTGGCCGATTCGAGACGTCCTTTTAGGTGACGCGAGATAGCGACATGGCTTTCGAATGGCAGGGTGCCGAGGAAGACGGATACATGTCTAAACACGGCGATCTTGTGCTTTACGTATCTCCTTTGCCGGATGGTTTCTGGAGCTGGTCAGTAACGTCGACCAGACCATTGGCGTCGGTGGCGAACCACGTTCAGCAAGGCGACCGCGTAAGGCAAAGCAGTGAGGCAAGAGTAGCCGCCGAAACCGCGGCAGCGCGCTTTCTCTTGTCAGACGCGAATGAGTCATGAAGTGGAGAACGGCTTGTATTGGCCGGGTGCGGGCTCATCAACATCTGATTGACGAGGCTTGATAGTGGTGCGCGCTAAGCCATTGGTATATGTGCTGGCTGTCATTCTGGCGGCTGGGTACCTCGCGCTGTTTTGGGTGACGTCTGATCCACCTCATGTTGCCCTGGTAGTTGATCGATCAAGGATGATCATCCAAATTCTTGCCTGTAGTGGCGTTATAGCGGCTGGATTGCTGGTCCAGTTGTCCAGTCGTTCGCTCTGGCGTCTTTCGATGGCGGCGCCTGTTTTTGCCGCCGCGGCGATACTTCTTGATCCCGGGCCTATGCACATTCAAAGCTTCGGGGATGCAATCGAAGCATCGATTGTTCTCGCCTTGCCGGTAGCAATGACGGCTGCAGTGTTTTCAGTGGCGGCTGTCCTGGCCGGCTCAAGCAGGTTGGCGGTATTGCTTTGTGCAACGACAGGGTTAGCCGCAGGGTACGTAACGACGAAAGCGCTACCTTTTCTGAGCCTTTTCTACCATTGCGGGGTTATGGGTGACTGCCCTTAACGAAATCAGTTTTGGTGCTTGGATATCCATCGTCCGCTCGTGGTCGAGAACAGCTATCCAGGTGCCGCAGGCTCAAACATCGCGATGACTAAAGTCGATTTCAAGAAAACGCTGAAGAACCTGTACCGGCCCTCGACGTCGGCGTTTTCCCTGCTCGAGGTGCCGGCGATGAGATTCCTCATGATCGACGGACGCGGGGATCCCAACACCGATCCGGCTTACCAGGCGACGGTTGAGGCCCTTTTCTCGGTGGCCTACACGCTGAAGTTCATGAGCAAGAATGGTCCTGGCAGGGACTACGTCGTACCGCCATTGGAGGGCTTGTGGTGGGCGGATGACATGCAGTCGTTCACGGTTGGGCGTGACAAGAGCAAGTGGCACTGGACCATGATGATCATGGTGCCGGACTGGCTATCCGTTGAGATGGTCGGGGAAGCGCAGGCAGAGGCCGGTAAGAAAAAGACGCTCCCGGCACTGCCAATGATGCGGTGCGAGAGTTATGAGGAGGGTCTCTCGGTGCAGATCATGCACGTCGGCTCATACGATGATGAGGGGCCGACCCTGGAACGATTGCACAGCGAGTTTATGCCGGCCAATAATCTGGCCTTCAATGGCAAGCACCACGAGATCTATCTCAGTGATCGGCGGCGGGTCGCCCCGGAGAAACTGAGAACCATTCTGCGCCAGCCCGTTCGGCGAATCTGAGCCAACCTGTCGCCTCATCGCAAGATTCCAACCACGCATTGTCCCTTGGACCCTGCGAGAGGCTCAGCGCAGTACCCTTCCTGTTTGTTGTTTTTTTGCAGTTGGATCCATCGCTGCTGACCGGTTTTTGATGTGGCGAGGACAGCGATCAGGCTAGTTTGTGACTGGCGGGAGAAAGCCCGGGTTCGCAACCTGTTGGAGACGGACGAGTGAGCGCACGTAGACTAGCTACAACAGTTTTTCTTTTTCTGGCCCTTGGCATGGCATCCGGTGCGCCTGGGGTCACGGATCGAGCAGTTACCTTGGATGGCGTTTTAAACACACGTGACCTGGGAGGTCTGCGCACCGAGGACGGTCGCCGTGTCCGCCAGGGGCAGCTCATTCGCTCCGGCGAAATCGATGCTATGGGTGCCGAGGGTATGGCGCAGCTGGACGGCATGGGCGTGACGGCGATCGTCGATCTTCGAACCACCCGGGAAGCGACCGCCGACCCGGTGCGCTGGCCTGAGGGCGAGGGCCCGTCCCGCTACAACTTCCCACTGATGGAGCGGGAAGCCGGGATGATTGATGACATGCGCGCGAGCATAAAGGCGGGCACCGCCACAGCGGAAGGGACCGAGGCGCTATTCTTCGGCGCCTTCGGCTACATCCCGACCGACTACACCACGGAAATCCGCTCTCTCTTTGATGTCCTGCTTGGCCAGCCTGCCGGCGAGGCGGTTCTGTTTCACTGCTCGGGAGGCAAGGACCGAACGGGCGTTGCGACCGCGTTGATTCTGACGGCGCTCGGTGTCACGCGGGAAGATATCGAAGCAGACTTCATGATGAGCAACAGGCTGAAAGACTCAGACAATGCGGCGGTGAGAATCGCGGCGCAGGTCAACGCAGCGCAAGGTACGAACATGACACCCGAGGCCGTATGGCCATCGGTTGGTGTGCGCAAGGCCTACCTGGAAGAGTTCTACAGGAGCGTCAACGACCGCTACGGTTCAGTCGATGCGTATCTGCGTGACGCGCTGGGCCTCACCGAGGCTGATCTGCAAACGCTGCGCGAACGCTACCTGGACTGAACGGCAGCGATCTACAGGGTGTCTAGCAGCGCGACGCGGGCTTCGAGCAGCGCAATCGGTCCCACCTGTTTATCCACTACGCCCAGCGCGCGGCCCATTGCCCAGGCCAGGCACAGATTCGACGATACGGCGGCAACGCCCGCGTCACGCGCACGCAGGATGGCGCGCAGGCTTGGCATGCCGGTGCCGCTGAATACGACTGTGTCGACGGCGTTGCCGTCCAGCGCTTCCAGCTGTGCGGTCGCTGCCTGGCTGTCCAGTTCGTAGATCCTGCGTGTGTCGGTGCCGGGCAGTTTTGCCAGCCCGATACTTGCCACCTCGAAACCGCGCGCGGTCCAGTACTTCTTGCCCAGCGACCCCAGCCATTCCCGATAGGGTGCGATGAATGCAATGCGTCGGGCGCCGGCTTCCCGCAGCGCGGCTTCGATCGCGGCGGCGGCACTGATGACCGGGTAGCCGAAGCGCTGCGACAGACCGTCCAGGTGCAGATGCTCGGCGGAATGGCCGAGGATGTAGCTCGAGCCGGTACAGGCGAAGCCAAAGGCGTCCAGCGCCAGCTGGTCGAACCGCTCCAGCGTATCGGCGAGGTT
>CAYYHN010000535.1:0-1184 GCA_964471245.1 uncultured Rhodothermaceae bacterium
GGAACTCTACGCAGCCGATGGCACGCAACTCGACGACAATGACGACGGTGGGTTCGATTGGCACTCGCGCATCGAGTACACGGCCGATGTAGCGCGCAGCGTGTACGTTCTCGTTCGTTCACAGGACTTCGACGGCGGTACCGACCGCGACCCAACCCGCGCGGAGTACAACTTCAGCGTGACCAGCGACCGCCAAGCCACGGGCGTCGATGTGGATGAGACGGCTGAACTGCCGGAAGCCTTCACGCTGACACAGAACTACCCGAACCCGTTCAACCCGACGACGACCTTCCAGTACACGCTGCCGGAAGCCGCCGACGTGGAAGTGGCGGTTTTCAACCTGCTCGGCCAGCGCGTGCAGACGCTTGTGAACCGTGCGCAAGCTGCCGGGACCTACACGGTTCGCTTCGACGCACGCAACCTTGCATCAGGTATGTACCTGTACCAAGTGAAAGCTGGTAGCTTCCTGCAAACCAAGAAGATGTTGCTGGTGAAGTAATCATGTTGCACCAAGGTTAGGTGGTGACAGCTAGGCGGGATGGAAGCATGGAAAGGGGTTTTCGCTTCCATCCCGCCGCTTTTTGACAATAGGGGAGCGGTTCGCTAGGCCCGTGATACGAAGAATCGAGGAGTTGATGGTGTCGAAGCTTCCAATCGTATCATCCCGAACGCACGGGAGGGATTCCCAGTGCTGAAGATATACTGGTTAGGGGACCCTTCCTTCTTTCATTCGTCAGGATGACACTGTCGAGGGCCTCTGCCTCCCCATTCTTCCTTTCCCCCAAGTACCTATTGCCCCAATCTCTGATGCGCAAATTCGTCCTCATCGCGTTCTTTCTCTCTGCCTGCGCCGCGCCGCAGGGGCCAGAGGAAGCCGTCGTAGCGCGTGTGGGAGACGAGATCATCACAGCCGACGAATTTGTATTGGCGTACAACTTTGGGCACGGACACCTGCGGCGGGGCGAGAATCCGCGTGCGCAGTACCTTGAGTTCATGATCCGCGAACGCGTGCTGGCGCAGGAAGCTGTCAAGCATGGTGTGGACACGTCCGTAGCAATCCGGCAGGCCCGGCATACCCTCGAAGAAGAACTGCTGATCGAGCAAGTATTCGAAACGCACGTACTCGATCAGATTGTTGTCACCGAGGAAGAGATCCGTGACGAGATCAACCGTGCGGCCGTACG
>CAYYHN010000535.1:1194-3940 GCA_964471245.1 uncultured Rhodothermaceae bacterium
TCGTTTGTTGCCTGCGCTGACCGAAGCCGAGGCATGGCGCTTCCACGAAGTTGCTGCTGTGCAGGGCGTGGCTGCTGTGCTCGATGCGGAGCGGGATCGATTCGTCGAACTCGGTGCGATCCCAGAAGAACTGACGTCCCCGCTGATTAGCGCGTACGACCTCGACGAGCGACTGCTGGCCGTCATCCAAGACCAGCCGCTGCACACGCCGACGGAGCCGTTCGAATACGAAGGCTTCTGGTATATCGCGGAAGTCATCGACATCCAGCGCGGATTGGTTGCCCCTGAAGACTATGCGCTCCGTGCCGAGACCTATCGCAAGATCGTTCACAACCGTAAGGCGATGGAAGCGGGCACGGCATTCGTCGCTGCGACTATGGAGCCACTAGGCGTGACGACCAAGCGCCAAGGCTTCGAGGTGCTGAACGCTGCGCTCTGGCCGTGGTACCAAGCCGAGACGCCTACACGCAATTTGCTGCGCCTGATGAGCAAACGCGAGACGCCGTACATCGCCCTGCTCCGTGCTCATTTAGATGAACCGCTCATCACGTTTGCCGACGAGGTCTGGACCCTCGAGACCTTCCTGCGCCACTTTACGCCGGGCCGCTACAGCCTCCGCGCCCGCGACCCCGCCGCGTTCAAAGCACGCCTTGCGGACATCGTCGCGCTCGTCCTGCGCGATGCTCAATTCCTCGAACGCGCTCGACGCGAACGTCTCGACCTTGATCCCGAAGTTCAGCGCACACTTCAGCAGTGGACAACCACTTGGCGCTTCCGCGAGATGCGCCGCCACCTCGCCGATTCGACCGCTATCACGCCTGACCGTCTCCGTGCCTTCTATGCTGCCCAGACGGCAACCCGTGGCCAACAATTCGTCGTGTTCGATAGCCTCGACGCTGACCGCCGCAATGGACTCCGTTGGCGCATGATGCAAGGCCGCGTCAACACCTACGTCGACAGTATTCGCGCCGACTATCGGATTACCATTGATGAAGCTGTCCTTGCCAATCTTGACTTGAGCGCATCGGAAAAGAACCCGTACCAGACGGTGCACCTGTTCAAAAGTAACTCGAGCAAACAACCGTTTCCTATCCCTGATGCTTCATGGGCATGGCGCTGAGGCTGGTAGTCAACATCTAAAATAGTAAGTATGAAGCTCGTTACCACTTGTCTTGCTCTGGTGCTTGCCAGCCTTTCGCCTCTGGCTGCACAGCAGCTGTTCTACGATGGATTTGATGACGGCGACTACGATGGATGGACCGTCGTGACGGACCCTGAGCCGCAATCAGGGCCAGCGAACTGGATTGTGCGCAATCAGGTGCTGATGCAGACCTCGAACGTGTGGGCATACGGCCCGGTCGAGTTGGAGACCCGGTATCACCTTGGCACCCACGTAGCCAACGGCGATGCAGGGTGGGCCGATTACAGCCTCAACGCCGTTGTGCGCTCGAACGACAACGACGGTGTTGGGCTGCTTTTTCGATACCAGGACGAACGGAATTACTACCGCCTGCTGCTAATGAATGACGCCGCGTGGTCGGGACGAGATCAGTTTGGCGAGTCGTTCAACAGTCCAATACAGCGGCTCCAGAAGTTTGTCGACGGTGAACCGACGATCCTCGCTGAGAACAAAGTCAGCAGTGCATACCCTTCAGGCTACTTTGCGCTGACGGCAGACGTGCGGGGGGACACGCTGACGGCCTACCTCAATGGCGAACTCATTCTCCGCGCGATCGACGACACCTATGCAGCAGGAGGCATTGGCCTACATAGCTACGCCAACACGGGGGCGCAGTACGACAGCGTGACCGTTTCAACGGAGCGCCTTGTCTACGAAACACCGAATATCATAGTGACTTACCCGGTCCTTGAAGACCGGATGCCCTATGTGCAGCGTCCAACACAGACGTCCCTCGACATTGCGTGGCGTACTGTGCAGCCGACGACTGGGCAGGTTCGCTTCGGCGAGGAGAAAGGTGTGCTCAACCGCGAGGTCACCGAAACCGAGCCACGACAGAAACACATCGTCACGCTCGACGGCCTCGATGCCAGCACGCGCTATTTCTACGAAGTCTACAACGACGGCACCCGCATGCAAGGTGAGGAAAGCACTCGCACGGCCCGCCGAGACGACGAGACCGAATTCAGCTTCTTCGTCTTGGGCGACAGCGGCGTCGACACGCCTACGCAATGGGCCGTCGGTGAGCAGATGCTGCGCGAACTCAATCGTAGCGCAGTGGACTTCATCGTTCACGTCGGTGATGTGCACCAAGGTAGCGGCGACTACTACGATGATATCTACTTCAAGCCCTATCGCCAACTCATCAACAAGATCAACGCTTTCACCTCGCTAGGCAACCACGACACCTACACGGACGGCGGTGCGATCTATCTCGACGACTTCTATTTGCCGAACAACAACCCGGAAGAAACAGAGCGCTACTACTCGTTCCGTTGGGCGAATGCCTTCTTCATTTGTCTCGACACCAACATCGATTACAGCCCGACCTCTGCGCAGTACGCGTGGTTCGTCGATCAGCTGAACGCAGCAGACCGACAAGGCGCGATGTGGACGTTCGTCTACGCGCACCATCCGCCGTTCACTGAATACTGGACCGACTACTACGGCGACGAAGGCGTGCAGGAACACCTACTGCCACTCTTCGAGCAGTATGATGTGGACATGGTGATGAACGGCCACACGCACAGCTACGAGCGGGGCGAGAAGAACCACGTCCACTACCTC
>CAYYHN010000536.1:0-3938 GCA_964471245.1 uncultured Rhodothermaceae bacterium
CATCGACGCCGTCCATGTCGGGCGTGACGATGAGGGCCGTCACCTTTGTCTTGCCGTTGTCCAGCTTCTGCTTGGCCATAACGGTGTACATCCCGGCCAGCGCGCCCGAAGTGGACCACTTCTTCTCGCCGTTGAGGATGTAGTACTTGCCATCGGGGCTGAGTTCACAGAACGTCTCTTGCCCAGCGGCGTCCGAACCAACCTGCGGCTCGGAGAGGCAAAACGCCGACAGCTTTTTCCGCGCGACCATCGGCAGGTATTCCCGCTTCTGGTCTTCCGTGCCGAAGAGCATAATCGCCTTGCAACCAATAGATTGGTGCGCCGAGACCATCACAGCCGACGAACCGCAGTAGCTGCCGATCATTTCCAGCACGCGGTTGTAGCTGGTGATGCCGAGGCCAAGACCGCCGTATTCCTCAGGCACGGTCATGCCCATCACACCGAGGTCGAAGAGCTTCTGGATGGCCCACTCGGGGATGTACTCTTTCTGGTCGATCTCGATGGAGGGGTGCTCGTGCTTCAGGTAAGCTTCGAGCTTTTCGAGGAGCGCATCACACTTGGCGCGCTCGTCTTTCGATTCGACGGGGTAGGGGAAGACGAGTTCGTCGCGAAAGCGACCCCAAAACATGTTTTTAACGAGCCCCATGTCCTCAGGCTCCGGCCCCATCATCGTCTCGATGTCTTGGATCATCTTCTGATCCTCGGCCGAGACGCCTTTGAGTTTGAGATTTGCGATTCCCATAATAGTTTCTAATGAACAGTGTTCAGTTCAGCAAGCAAAGAAGGCGGTGTATTCGGAAGCGCCACACCGAGGTTGCCACATAGCGCATCGAAAGGCGCGTAAGGGACAACGTTCCACAAAAAAAGCGCTTCCAAAACCTAATGTAGTGCCTACTCTACCTCAATGCCGTGGTTCCTCCACACCCTAGTGCGAATTCGCATGCCTTTGGCTAGGGCGTCACACAGGCTTCATCACAAACCCGCGCGTATGCCTTTGCAACTATCGGCTATGTGTCCATTACTCTGAACCATGTGGAACGTGAATTAGAACGATCCCTACTAAATTCTCGAAGTTCGGTCCGCCATCCATCATCAGCTCACATGCAACACGCAGCTCTAACAACCATCATTCCACTCGGTACGGCCTCTGCTATGCCTGCATTCGGGCGACACTTTTCCGCGACGGTAGTGCAACGGGGCAGACGGTTGTTGTTGTTTGATTGCGGCGAGGGGACGCAGTTTCAGTTTGTGCAGCACGGCCTGAAGATGCCGCGCATCGAGGCGATCTTCATCTCACACGTTCACGGCGATCATCTCTACGGCCTGCCGGGCTTGCTCTCGACACTCGGTTTGCTCGGCCATACCAAGCCGCTCACGCTCGTCGGGCCGGCGGGGCTGGAGGCGCTGATGCAGCACATGCCTGGTATCTCCGATGGTTGGCTCAGCTACCCAATCACGTATCAGTTGCTTGATGACGATTTCGTGGGCGGCATCGTGTACGAAGGGGAGGGTTTTACCGTCGAAGGGCAATCCTTAGCGCATAGTATCCGGTGCATTGGCTATCGCTATGCTGAGCACGATACGCCGGGCAAGCTCGATGTGAAGCGGGCAAAAAAGCTAGGCGTAACTGATGTACGCCACTACGGCGCGCTGAAGGCTGGGGAGGCCGTGAGAACAGCCGACGGCACGGTGGTTCAGCCCGAACAAGTCGTTGGGCCGCCGACGCTGGGGGCGACGTTTGCGTACGTCTCGGACACCGCGCCTTGCGACGGCGCGCGGCTGTTGGCGCGTGATGCTACGCTGCTTTACCATGAGGCCACCTTTATGGACGAAGACCGGAAACGTGCGGTGGCAACGGGACATTCAACGGCTCGCGATGCCGCCGAAGTGGCCTGCGACGCCCGCGCCCAGCGCCTGCTCCTGAGCCACTTCAGCGCCCGCTACCGCACCCTCGATGCCCTCGTGGCCGAAGCCCAAGCGGTTTTCCCGCACGCCGAAGCGGCTATCGAAGGTGAGCGGTACCCGTTGGTCTCAAATCCTGTGGTTTGAGACAGGTTGGAAAGGATGGATGTCTGGAGAGGATGAAGGATTTCACCTTCGTCTCCAAGCACCTACTTTCCACCTTTTCCATCCCCTCCACCCTGACACAACTTGGCTACCGACACGAACGCAAAGAAGAAAGACCAACGCGGCCTTGATGGGCGGCTATTGCGGCGTATCGTGAGCTATCTGCTGCCCTACAAAGGCTGGGTAGGCATCGCGTTCGTGACGGTGATGACGGCGGCGTTCCTAGGGCCGCTGCGGCCGTTCCTCATTCAGCGTGCCATCGATGACTACATCGTCCCGGGTGATCTCAGCGGGCTGGAACAGGTCATCATCCTGCTCGTCGTCGTCCTCGTTGGTGAAGGCATGCTCGCATTCGTCAACAGCTACCTAACGCAGTGGGTGGGGCAGCAGGCCATCTTCGATCTGCGCAACAAGGTTTTCCGGCACATCCAGCGGCAGCCGCTGTCGTTCTTCAACAAGACGCCTATCGGCCAACTGATCACGCGGACGACCAGCGACGTCGAGTCGCTCAGCCAAGTCCTCTCGGCGGGCGTCGTGACGATCATGGGCGACCTGTTCCGGATCATCTTCATCGGCTACTTCATGTTCACGCTGAACTGGCAGCTTGCGCTGGTGACGCTGGCCGTGATGCCGCTGATGATCTACGCAACGTTCTGGTTCAAGAAGAAGGTGCGCGATCAGTACCGCGAGACGCGTAAGCAAGTGGCCCGCCTCAACGCCTTCATGCAGGAGCACGTGACGGGTATGCGGATCGTGCAAGTCTTCAACCGCGAGCGCGAAGAGTATCGCCGGTTCGACGGTATCAACAACGACCACCGGCAGGCGCACATCAAGACCATCTTCTACTTCGCCCTCTTCTGGCCCGCCATCCAGATTATCGCCGACACGGCGCTCGGCCTTGTCATCTGGACAGGGGGCCTGCGGGCCATGGACGGTGTGCTCACACTTGGGGTGCTCATCGCGTTCATTCAGTACGCCCGCCAGTTCTTCGAGCCGATTCGCAACCTCTCGGACCAGTACAACCTGCTCCAAAGCGCTATGGCCGGGGCCGAGCGTATCTTCGACCTGCTCGACAACGACACGAGCCTGCCCGAACCCGAGGAGCCTGTTAAGGTTGAGCGGTTCCGTGGCGAGATCGAGTTCCGCAACGTTTGGTTTGCCTACAACAACCTCGATGACGGCACACCCAACTGGATCCTACGCGACGTGTCGTTCGCAGCTAAGCCCGGCGAGCATGTAGCCATCGTCGGGGCGACGGGAGCGGGGAAGACGACCATCATCAATTTGCTGCTGCGGTTCTACGAGATCCAGAAGGGCGACATCCTCGTCGATGGCGTCAACATCCGCGACTACGCGCTGGCCGACTTGCGCAACTACATTGGTCTCGTCCTTCAGGATGTCTTCCTCTTCTCGGGCTCCGTCGAGCGCAACATCACGTTAGACAACGATGCTATAGAACACGCGCAAGTCGTCGAGGCCGCGAAGCTGATCGGGGCCGAGCCGTTCATTGCACGTCTGCCCGACGGGTATCAGCAGGACGTCCGCGAACGGGGTGCGTCGCTCTCGCACGGGCAGCGGCAGATCGTCTCGTTCCTCCGCGCCCTCGTCTACAACCCCAACATCCTCGTCCTCGACGAAGCTACGTCCAGTGTCGACACCGAGACCGAGCACCTCATCCAGTCCGCCCTCGAAAAGTTGATGCAGGGTCGCACCACCATCGCCATCGCCCACCGCCTCTCGACGATCCAGCACGCTGACCAGATCCTCGTCATGCACAAAGGCTGCGTCCGCGAGCGGGGCACGCATCAGGATTTGTTGAGCCAAGACGGCCTCTACCGCCGCCTCTACGAACTGCAATACCAAGAGCAGGA
>CAYYHN010000537.1:0-3925 GCA_964471245.1 uncultured Rhodothermaceae bacterium
CGCTGACTGCAGACCCCGGTACATATACTCGAAGTCAGATCGAAGTTGCTCAGGAAGGCGAACTGCAGCGGTTGGAGCGGCCGAATGGTGAGCAAGCCGGGTTCTGTGGTAAAGTCAGTGGCACGGAGCCAGTAGAAGAACGCGAGCATCAGATTCTGACCGCTGTAGCGAAACAATCGATCGAAGAACTCGGTGCGCAGTGTGGCTTGGCGTTCCTCTTCCGTGCGTGCACGCCGCAGCCGCTGACGCAGTAAAGCCGCACTGGCCCCGCCCGGCTCGACGAACCGGATGGGCATCCCGCTCCGCTGGTGACGGCTCAGAATAAGGCCTTCGAGCGATCGTTCCGTCAAGCGCGTCAGTTCATGCTGGGTGACAAAGCTGGCCGCACCTTTGGCGGTGCGGCTTAGGAAATGCCACGTCAGGCTGCCCATCGTTGCGGCCCAGTAGATGCGCATGTCGGTGCGGCTGAGGAAAATGAAGACCTGCTCCATGATATCCGTGCCGCCGGGCACTTGCAGCATCAGGTGTTCGATGTTGTCGATCAAGCAAGCCTGTGGCGGGTCACTGCGGGGCTGGCTTAGGATTTTGGCTTCGAGCTTGCCCAGCGTGGGGCGGCCCTCGATGTGTACGTCGAGTACGTCGGCAAACTGCGCCGCGACCTCATCGGTCGAGCTTGGGCGCGAGTCGAAGGTAACGCGATGGACAGCAGCGTCTTCCAAGACGCGCTCTTGCAGGGCATTGAGCAGGCTTGTGCGGCCGCCGCCAAGCGGGCTGGTGAACACCAACACGCCTGCTTGTTTGCCTTGCAGCCAACGCCGGTAATGATCGCGGGTCCAGACGAAGTCGCGGCTCCTGTTTTCAATCATCGACGACTCTTGGAGCGCATCGAAGGAGAACAGCTTGCGGTAGATGCGTGGGAGGCTGGCATGAAGCGTTTCGAGGTCGGTGAGCGCCGTCAGCGTCTCTTTGCGTGCGTCTTCGCCTTGGCCGAGCACGCCGACGGCCGATTGCCCTTGCCGAATCAAACTTTGCGCACGGCGTTGTCCGCGTTTCAGCAGCCGCTGCAGGCGCTCTTGGAGGTTTTGGCGTTGATCTCTCGTCCAACGGCTGAGGTCTGCATAGGTGCGCTTGCTTTGGACTACCCAGCCGCGCCACTGGTTGCGCTCGTAGTCGTCCGAGCGGACGCGGTTGTAGAGGGCTTTCCACTCGGTTTCGAGCAGCCCAAACGCTGCGACCGCAAAGCGTTCCCACGGCTGTTCAAGACCACGTTCGAGGCTGAGGATCGCTTGCCGTGCACGCTTCAGCCCGTCGATAGCCAATTCCTCGGCGGCATCGATAGGGGCCGACGCCGTTTCGGGAGCCGCATCGCTCTCCGCCGCCGATTCCAACTCGTCCAGCGCGGCCTGCAAGTTGTATTGCACAATCTGTGGCACGCTCCGCGCTTCCGACCAGACGAGCGCGACGCTCTTGCGAAAAGCTTCGGCGTGAGGCAGAAGTCGCTCTGGCAAAGGCGGATAAAACGTCTCTTTCGCCATCGCACGCAAGTTCAACTCGATGATGTAGGCCTCTGGATCGGGTTGATGCGGCTGGGGCCGGTGCACCTGTAAAGCACGCGGCAGGGTTGTGATTGCCTTGAGAAGCCGTGCCCATTCCGGCTGGCCGGGATCGCCGAGCGCCTGATTCGCGGGAAGCACGCCGGGCATGTCGTCGAGGGCGTCGCGTAGACGTGTCATCGTGTCCGAGCGTAGCGCGTCGAGTTCCTTGCGCAGGGCGACATAGTCGAACGACTTCGCTACGGCATCGCATGCTGCTTGAGCGGCGGACTCCTGTGCTCCGAGGTGCGCAACCAGCGGCTGGAACGTGGTGCGGACGGGCTTTAGCGTAGCCGTTGCCATCCGGTGCAGCAGGTCGTCTTCCAGCATGTTGTGCTCATCGCGCATCGCGATCAGGTGCTGCAACACGCGCAGCCGGTTGATGGCATGCTGGTGCCATGTGGCCCATGTCGCTTGCCGCTGTCGCATCAGGCTGGCTGGCCGCCACGGGAATGCAGGGAGGACCCGGTCGGCGGTATGCAGCAGGAAAGTGCCGCCGCAGCGCAGGTCGTCATCAAGGCAGGCGGCAGCAAGGTCGAACACGCGGTCGGATACCGGCGCGATAGTAAGCGTGCGCAGCGTTTCGGTGGCCGCTTCCAAGGCTGCGTGGAGTCCGTTGGCGGCGTCCTCAGCCGCGCGAGCAAGGTCGGCTAAGATTTCGGTATCCGGGACGGCTTGCAGGTGACGTGTGTCTTCGGGGCGGATGTGAAAGTCGAGCCGATCCAGCCCTTCTTCTTGCCGCAGCAATGTGTTCGTCCAATCGGTAAGGGCCGCTTCAAGTTGTGCAATGGGAACAGCGAGTTCGGCTTGCCACGCTTCCAGCAACGGTTCCAACTTGCGTGCGAGCCGCACCTCCATATGGTACCGAAGCAGCAGCCGAGCCGGTACGCTCCGCATCCGTGACGCAGGCGGTGGCTTACCGATCTGGCCCACCCATCGCCCAAAGCGGACGAACGCTTTCCGCACACGCATCACTGTGCTGTCATAAGGCTCGGCCTGATAGAGGTCTGCTGCCTCGGGAAGGGTCACGGTCACAGGGACTTCGGTGCCGAGCCCGGCGAGGCTGCTCAGCATCTCCCCGAACGTATTGCCCAACACATCGGCGTGGCCGCCCTCAGTCAGAAACGTACGCAACGGTTCGAGGACGCGGCTGCGTGTCCCTTGGCGGTACGCCATCAACTCGCGCCACAGGGCTTGTTGCCCTTGCTCCGTGCCAAAGTCCGTTTGGGCTTGTAAGCGCTGATGCGAGCGAACGGCTCGGAGCAAGCGCATCTGGAATGGCTGGCGCACGCGACGGTCCATCGCTTGCAACCATGCGAGTTGCGCCTCACGCACATCCGTGTCGATGGCCTCGACGCGCATCTCCAACCACCGCGCGCCTCCGGGGACGGATGCGGCAGCTACGGAAGCCTCAACAGCGGAAACAGTCGGGTCAGCCATTGGTCATGCGGTTACGAAGAGGAAGACGGACGCTGCACCTTGGGAGTTGCTGCAATGGACTGATTGGTTGCACCGTCTTTGGCGTGCAAGGTCTCGGCTCCCCAGATCGGCCACAGCATGTTGTGGCGCAGAAATTCGCTTTTCGCCGCCTCGGTCACGTCGCTCACAAACGCCGATTCATAGCGCGTGTCGATCACGTAGGCTTTCACCATCATGTGCGTCAGGAACGTCTCTTTGAATTCGTCCTTGATGATGACCACGATGGGCTTATCGAGGTAGACGTATTTTGAGTTGGCGGCGGCCGCATGGGCAATCGACTTGGCCTTCATCACATCGACCCAGCCGGGCAGGTACAGATGCGTCACGACTTGGCAGTCGAGTGCACCCGCGTTGGCGTTCGACACCTGTCCGTCCACCACCTGCGCATTCGGTACACTGACTAGGTTGTCATCGGGCGTGACGATGCGCGTGGAGCGCAGCCCAATTGAGACCACCTCCCCGTAGGTGCCGCCCACGTCGATTTTGTCCCCCACTTGGAACGGCTGATCGAGAATGATGACGAGGCCGCCGAACAGGTTTTTCAGCAAATCTTGCGCCGCAAAACCAATGGCAACGCCCAACGCTGCGGACGCGGTAAAGAGCTTATCGGTGCCGAGACCGAAGATGTCGTGGACGATGAGGTAGAGCGTATACGCCCAGACGAGGATGCGGATGATGGGGATGAGCCGCTTGTAGAAGAGGCGACGCGTCGCGCTTCGTTCTGAACTGACATCAAGGATCCAGACGAGGCTCCTGACGAGGTAGTACGTGATGCCAAGGACGATGAGCGTGAGAAAGATGCGCCACACGTACGAGCGAAACCGCAGGCGGTTGGCCGACAGCAGATCTGTTTC
>CAYYHN010000538.1:0-3920 GCA_964471245.1 uncultured Rhodothermaceae bacterium
CGGCAACAGGACATATCGGCACCATCCACCCGCCTATCTGCATGGCGACCAACAACATCTTTGTGCTACGCCGCGCGATACTTCACGGTGTTGGTATGGCCATTCTCCCCCACTGGTTCATTGCCGAGGACCTCGCTGCCAAGCGCCTGATCAACGTGCTGCCGGGCTGGCGAGCGGCTGAGTTGACCATCCACGCGGCCTACGCGCCCGGACGCCACCGTCCCCGCCGCCTACAAACCTTCTTGGCCGACCTTACTACAGCCGTCGCCGCCTTACCGGGCATCAACCCAGTCGTGCACTAAGCATGCACCATCAACCAAAAACGACAACCTCGCGCAAAGCTAAGGTCGTCGTTTTCCCGTAGACATTGAATTCGTAATTCAATGTTCGTGTGCAGATAGCTTCTTACGCCAAGTATTCCAACCAAAGGATTTTGGGTACCATGTATTGGCGACTTCATTTGCTCGTGTTGAAAGCACATAGACAGCAAAGAAGCCTAGGGCCGTATCAAACAAGAGGTACAACTGAAATTCTCCGGAGAAGCCTTGCAAGAATTCTAACCACGCACCAACTCCGTCAAACCGAAAGGTCAATGCATGAAGCAGCGAGAAGGCATACAACCCTGCGAAGAGACGTGAGAGCCATCGTCTTGGGATAAATAACGATGCGACAATGGTATAGGATGCCAAGAGGTTGACGATGAGAAGAGCTGGTTCATTCATGCGAACGGCAAGGCCAGAAATGATAAAACCTGCCACAAGGATAAGTCCAAGCAGTAACTCAACCTTCCGTCTTGCTGCATTGTGTTTGCTATAGATTGCTGCGAACAACACATAGAGCGAAGCAGCATTGATAAGGCCAGTCAATAGGCGGGTAAGGTCCATTTCTGCGTTAAACACGAACGGACGTAATGTATCAGTCAACTCGACACTACTGTAACGAAGCAGAAGGTCTAGGCAGGTGGCTAGCGCGATAATCCAACATGCGGACTTGAACCAGCGTGCCCACGGCGACCGCATGGCTTCGAAGTCGTCTTGCAAGTCGTCGGGATGGCCGAGCAGCCGCGTTGCTTCCTGAAATGCAGCCTCGGCGCTGAGACCTGTGCGCATCTGCGCAGCAATGCTGTCCCGCACGTGGTGTTCGAGTTCGGCGACTTCATTGGTGTAGAACGACCGCGACTGAACGAACCCTTGCCGCCATCGGGCGATGGCTTGTTCTAGGTCAAAGACGGTTGGGGTGCCCATAGCTTTTCGAGTACGCTGTTGGTGAGACGCCATTGTTGTTGTTCGACAGCGAGCATGCGCTTGCCCGTGCTTGAGAGGCGGTAGTATTTGCGCTTCCGGCCTGTCTCGCCTTTGCGCCATACCGATTCCACCAGCCCATCGCGCTCCAAGCGATACAGCACGGGATAAAGCGCACCTTCCGCCCACTCGATTTCGCCGCCTGAGAGTTCTTTCACCCGTTGGATAATTGCGTAGCCGTAGCTCTCACCTCCGGATAAAATCGACAGCACAATAGGCTTTGCCGAGGCCGCCGTGAGTTCACGTGAGATCATGAGTCATTTATTTAGATGATCTAAGTACAGGATGTCTTATACCCAGATCATCTAGGTGTTTCGCGAGCGTGCAATTTTTCTGAGTCTACCTACAACTGAAGACGTGCGGGCATGAGAAAAACGGCGACCCTGCTTGTTAGCAAGGCCGCCGCTTGGCGTTTAGTGAGGCAGAGAGAAGCACATTACTCCCTACGCCCGCACACCCATACCTCCAAACTCAATTCCCTGACTCACGGATAATCGTCGTTGCCGCTTCGTCGGGTTCGAGTACGATGGCGGGGACGGCTTTCTCGCGCACGAGTTCGTTGAAGGCGGGCAAGTCCGTCGTCAGGATGGTGCTGAGCGTCGCGAGTTCGGCGTCGATGAGGCCCGTCAGTTCGTTGTAGACGGCGACGGCTTGGTCGGTCGGTCGGTTGTCGCCGGCAGCCACGACGCCTGCGAGGGCGCTCAGGCGGTTGTTGAGGCGGATCGGGAAGTTGAGCGGATCTTGGCCGCTACGGTTCTTCGTCTGATAGAGCGCCTCTTCGACAGCCTTCATGCGGTCGAGCATAGCTTTGGCTGCTTCCTTAATCTCGTCGCCGCCTTCATAGCCGTCGGGCAGGCGTTCGGTCACGGCGTTGACCTGCGCGCGGATGTCGCGGATGTCATTGATGGCGTCGTGCGTCTCGGTCAGCTTGTCGCGCAGGGCGATGAGGTAGTCGAACTGTGCTTGGAGGTCGGCTTGGGTCGCCGAGGCACGGGGATCCTTCACAATGTCGAAGTTGACACTCATAGAGTCGTCCCCGACGATGAGGCGGGCTTCGTAGGTGCCCGGCGCGGCACGTGGGCCGTTGGTACCACCTGCCCACAGAATGAGGCCGTCGAACCGGGAGGCGTCGGGGTAGCGCATGTTCCAAGTGAACTCATTCATCCCAGCAGCCAGTTCCATCCGGTCCTTCTGCGTGAAGCTCTTGATGATGTCGCCGTCTTGCTCGACGATGCGCATGGTGACGGCGCTGCTGTCGGGCACGTCCTTGAAGTGGTAGCGCAGCGTTACCGAACTGCCGCCGAAGCCGCCCATCCGCACCGTCTCGTCCGGTGTGTAGAGCCATGCATCGTTGTTGGCCACTTCCTCCGTCAATTGATGCAGCGGCGTCAGGTCGTCGAGCACCCAGAACGAGCGGCCCTGTGTGGCGACGATGAGGTCGTTGTCGCGCCAGTCGAGGTCGGTGATCGGGGTAACCGGCAGGTTTAACTGGAACGACTGCCAGTTCGCGCCGTCATCGAACGAGACGTACATGCCGCTCTCGGTGCCTGCGTAGAGCAGGCCGGGGCGCACCATGTCGGGCTGGATCGAGCGCGTGAAGTGCAACGGATCGATGCCGTCGGTGATCTTCGTCCACGTCTGGCCGTAGTCGGTTGTCTTATAGAGGTACGGGGCGAAGTCGTCCGACTTGTAGCGCGTCGCTGCCACGTAGAGCCCACCCGGCTCGAACGGGTGCGCCATGATCTCGTTGATCTGTGCCCACTCAGGCATCATCCGCTCCGGCGGCGTGATGTCCGTCCAGTTTTCGCCACCGTCGCGGGTGATATGAATGAGGCCATCATCCGAGCCGATCCAGATGACACCTTCCTCACTGCCTTCAGCGACGGCGAAGATCGTCCCGTAGTACTCGACTGACGTATTGTCCTTGGTGATCGGTCCGCCGGATGGCCCCATCGTCGTCGTGTCGTTGCGCGTCAGGTCGGGGCTGATGGCTTCCCAGCTCTGACCTTCATTGTTCGTCTTGAACAGCACATTGCCTGCGGCGTAGCGTGTGCCAACATCGTGACGGGAGAAGAGGATGGGGAAGTTCCACTGGAAGCGGTACTTGAGGTCCTTTGCGCCGTAGCCCATCGGATTGTCGGGCCAGATGGTCACGGTGCGGCGTTCGCCCGTAGCGTGGTTGATGCGCGTCAGGTAGCCGCCGTACGAGCCGCCGTAGACGATGTCGGGGTTGTCGGGGTGCGGGGCGAGCCAGCCGCTCTCGCCGCCTGCCGTGGGCTCCCATGCGCTCTCGTTGGCACGGATGCTCCCCATGCTCGCCGTGTGTCCTGCTGCGCGCCGTAGATGCGGTATGGGAAATGGTTATCCGTCGTCACGCGGTAGAACTGCGCCGTCGGCTGGTTGTAGTACGTGCTCCAGCTTTCGCCGCCATTGAACGTCACCTGCGCCCCACCGTCGTCAGCAATAATCATATGCTGCGTGTTCATCGGGTCGATCCACAGGTCGTGGTGGTCTCCGTGGGGTGTGCGGATGCGCTCGTACGAGACGCCGCCGTCCTTCGAGCGCCAGAAACCGACGTTGAGGACGTAGACGAGGTCTTCATTCTTTGGATCGGCGTAG
>CAYYHN010000539.1:0-2375 GCA_964471245.1 uncultured Rhodothermaceae bacterium
ATGGGTGATGCGATGCGGCCCTGAGGTAGGGTCGGCTTGAGCGATAGCGTCGAGCGCCCAGCGCGCGCCCAAGTCGCCCGTCGTGTGGAAATGCAACTGGAAGCCCGCAGCCGAAAGCTCGCGCGCGTAGCGGTAAAGGTCTTCGCGAGTGAAATAAGGAAACCCGATATCGCCGTCCAGTGGCAAACCGAGGTCTTGGGCATAAGGTGCCGTTACGAGTCCTGTCGTCTGCGAGAGGATGCCATCCACATAGATCTTCACCTGATCGAAACGCACCAAGGCGTCGGGGTCAGACGTGTACCGTGTTGTCAAAGCCGCAAGTTGCTCATCGATGGGGCGATGGGGGTAAACGTAGAGCGCGTTGCTCGCCCGCACGGAGAGTTCCTCGGATGCCTCGGATCGTTGCCAAACCTTTTCGTGACCCCGCGGCCAATAGCCACCGGCATCACTCACTGTGGTGATGCCGTGGCGCGCAAATTCGTCGAGGGAATAGCCTAGGCTTTCTTCTGCCCGGTCAAGCCATTCAGCTTCGGGCTGTGCCGCATCGATGAGTACCTGTGCCGCACTTTCGAGCACGACGCCTGTGAGGTCGCCATTTGCATCGCGTACGAGCACGCTGCCCGGTGGCGAGGTGGTGAGGGTGTCGAACCCAGCGCGTTGCATTGCAGCGGTGTTGCCCCATGCGCCGTGCCCAAGATCATCCAGCACCAACAGCGGACGGTCCGGCAGAGCCGCATCTGCCAAAGCAAGCGGATCGGCGACGGCTTCGAGCAGTGCAGCCGTGTTTACGCCAGCTGCCATCACCCAAGACCAATCACGTTGTTGCCGCGCACAATCGCGGAGTTCCTCGGCATACTGCGCTTCATCGCCAAACTGCGTGAGGAAACAGAACTCCGCCGTAATGCCAGCTTCCACGGCATGTACGTGCGCATCCTGAAAGCCGGGCAACACCATCGCTCCCTCCATGTCGATGCCCGGACCATACGCCGCTGTAATCGCCTCATCATTGCCCACGGCGACGATGACCCCGTTGGCATCGATTGCAACAGCTTCTGCTATCGAGCGATCCGCATCGACGGTATAGACGATGGCATTGGTCAATACGAGGTAGTCACGTTCTGTTTGGTCGGTCGCCATGCCTGAGCAGCCAACTAACCAAACAGTGACAAAGAGAACGAGCTTTAGAAAATGTCGCATCATTTGCTCTTTAGTTTTGCGCTTCATCTGCCCATTGCTGGATTGCGTCGGACGGGTAAACCTGCACGCCGCTGGGTTGTGCCTTGGCGAAGGCCAGCATGGCACCAGCTACATCCGAGGCTTCGATGGCGCGATACGGCCGTAAAGGGCCAATCATCACGAAGCGAAGCGCCTGCATCACCACTTCGCCGATCTGTTCGCCAAGGCGAACCTCGTTTCGATCCCCCAAGAGCAACGAAGGACGAAGTAAATAGACACCTCGAAAATCCGGCTGCTGAACCGCCTGTTCGGCTTCACCTTTGACGCGGTTGTAAAACACGCTGGCGTTCGGATCGGCTCCCATCGCCGAGACCATTAGGTACTGCTTGACGCCCTGCGCTGCGGCGATGCGTGCCAATTCGGCTGGATAATGGAGATCAACCTTACGAAAGGCCTCCTGTGAGCCCGCCTTTTTGATCGTCGTGCCGAGGCAGCAAAACACATCATCTACAGCGAGCAGGTCGGCGTGTGCATCAAGCTGATCAAAGTCAACAAGGTGCTGGGTCAGCTTGGCGTGCGTTCGGTCGAGGATGCGGCGGCCGAGGGTACGCACGTCACGGTAGGCGTCATCAGCAAGTAAAGCATCGAGCACATGCCCACCAACGAGACCGGTTGCCCCGGCAAGGACTGCAGAACGCGACATTGGGGGAAGGAGGAAAGGGAGGGAAAAGACGGCAAGCGTGTATCCTGCCATCCGTAGGGACCATCAATCTACAACCCACGCCTCACCATCTACAAAACATACGCCCACATCTTACAGCCGCGGATCTACAGGTTCGCTTTCCATCGCTAACACGCCAAAGACGCATTCGTGCACGCGGCGTAGCGGTTCGCCGTGGACAAAGCGTTCGAGGGATTCGACGCCCAAAGCAAACTCGCGCAGTGCCAATGACCGCTTGCGCCCGACGTTGCGCTTCCGGAGCCGCTCCAAATGCTTGGGTGCTGTGTACTCCGGCCCGTAGATGATGCGTAGGTATTCGGGGCCCCGGCATTTGATGGCAGGCTGCACAAGCCGCTGGCGTGCATCATGCGCGATGAAGTCGATGGGCTTGACCACCATGCCTTCGCCACCACGCTCGGTCATTGCTGCCCACCAGTCGAGGCCCGCTTGCACGCTCGCCGCGTCGTCAAGATGAACG
>CAYYHN010000539.1:2385-3911 GCA_964471245.1 uncultured Rhodothermaceae bacterium
CATCATCACTGGATTGCACGAGGCGTTCCAGCGTTTTCATATGCCAGCGATGGTCTTTGTTGACATGCACCTGCCCTTCGGTTGCCAAGAGATGAAACGGCGCAAGACGCAGGTCCGCCACATCGGTAACTGGCCAGCAGTAGTGCTGATACGCGGTCACATAGCGGTCGATGGCGTCGGCGCGTGCGCTGTAATCTGCTAGCAACGCATCAACTTCGATCCCACGCGAGGCAGCTTGGACGAGGGCAGCCTGCGCCACGGGAAGTGAGGCGCCAGCCGCTGCGCCGACCGCGGCATACTGCTGGCGCAGGAGCGCTTGGGCCTTAGCGGACCACGGCATCAACTCGCAATCGAGACACACCCAATCGGTTTCGAGTGCCTCCCATAGGTTGCCTGCCGTCATCGCCGCTTGGACGCGTTGCAGCAGGGCGATTTCGAGCGCATCGTCTGTAAAAAAGCGGCGTCCGGTGCGGGTGTAGATGATCCCAGCCTCGCCCGTCGTCACGCCGAAGCGCCGCGCCGCTACCTCTGCATCGCGGCAGACAACTACGATGGCGCGCGAGCCCATATGTTTCTCTTCGCAGATCACCTCGGCCACACCAGCCTGCCGAAAGTAATCGAACGCTTCTTTGGGATGCTCCAGCAAGCCGGGCTCCGTTGTCGTCTCCGGCGGTGACATGGTAGGCGGCAGGTAGATGAGCCATTTGGGATTGGCAGCAAACCGGCTCATAATTTCGAGCGCAGCCGTCGCGTGTTCTTCGCGAATGGTGATGTTGCCACGGAGCCGCGTCTCAATGATGCGCTTGCCTTGAACATCGGCCAAGTCCAACACGTCGTCGTGCTCCTGCTGCGCCGAGCGGGTGGCCTCGTCGCCCTCCGACAAGAACGGGCGGACGGGATCCGCATAGACCGCTTGTGCGGGTACATCAACGAGTTCTAATTCAGGATAGCGCAGCGCGGTTAGCTTGCCACCGAAGACGCATCCGGTGTCGATGTTGATTGTGCGGTTGAGCCATTCGCCACGCGGCACGGGCGTATGCCCGTAGACGACCCGCGCCGAACCACGGTACTCCTTGGCCCAGTTGTAGCGAATGGGCAGGCCGAATTCGTCCGTCTCGCCGGTCGTCTCGCCCCACAGCGCAAACGACCGTACCTTACCGGAGGCGCGTCCCTGCAGGTCGGCGCGCATACCAGCGTGGGCGACAACCAGCTTGCCATCGTCCAACACATAATGGCTCACGAGTCCGTCGATGAACGCCGCCATCTCTTGTTCAAACGCGGGCCGTTCCTCATCGGGCAAGGCGTCGATCTCGGCGAGCGTCTTACCTAAACCGTAGGCTACCTTCACCTGCTTGCCGTTGAGTTTGCGGAGCAGCTTTACGTCGTGGTTGCCCGGCACACAGAGCGCCGAACCGTGGGTCGTCATCGCGTGGGCGATCCGGTACACATCTAAGTTGCGTGGACCGCGATCCATCAAGTCGCCCAAGAAGATGACCTTGCGGCCTGCTGGGTGCTGATAGGCGAAT
>CAYYHN010000540.1:0-3908 GCA_964471245.1 uncultured Rhodothermaceae bacterium
TCGTCATGCTGAAAAGCTACGTCATCATTGCTTGGCGCAACCTCGTCAAAAACCGTGTGGCTACGGCCATCAACATCACCGGGCTATCTATTGCCGTTGCCTGCGCCATCGTGGCATGGCTCTTCATCTCGACGAGCATCCTTCGCGACGGTTTCCATGTCAATGCAGATCGCATTTTCCTCGTCGAGCAAGTCCGCATTGAGGACGACGGTGAGCAGGTGTATGGCACCACGCCGATGGCACTCGGCCCCGCTATGGCCGATGACATTCCGCAAGTCGAGCGCGCCGTCCGGACGATTTACCGATGGGCGCAAGTCCAGCACGAAGGCGACCAGTTTGGACAAGGCGTCACGTTTACATCGCCCGACTACTTCGAGATGTTCTCGTTCCCGATGCAGTACGGCTCGGCTGCAGCCATGCAAGATGCCAACACGATTATCTTGAGTGCCTCTTCGGCACAAAAGTACTTCGGCGACGAAAATCCCATCGGGGAGGTGCTGACACTTTCGTTTAGCGACGATTATGTCGAGGCCTTTACGGTCGGTGCTGTGGCCGCGCCCTTTCCAAGCAACGCAGGTGTTTCCTTCAGTGCTGTGGTCCACGAGGCCAAACTGCCTGATTTGAGCAGCTTGTCGCTGGAGGCGTGGAATGCCTACGTGTCCACGTTCATCCAACTCACGTCGCCCGACGACCTCGACGCCGTGGCAGCCCAAGTAGACCACTACTTGCCCATCCAAGCCGCTGCGTCGCAGGCCAAGGTCAGCGGCTTCGCCTTCGACAATTTGCGTGCCTTGACCATGCGTGCGAGTGAGCTGCGCAATGCACCTATCGGCGGCGTACCGTGGGCCCCGGTGGTCGTACTGACGGTGATCGTCGCATTTCTGCTGACGCTGGCATGTCTCAACTTCGTCAACATTGCGCTGGCGACAACGAAGCAGCGCATGAAGGAGATCGGCGTGCGCAAGGTGATGGGCAGTAGCAAGCGGCAGCTCATCGTGCAATTTCTGGCCGAGCATACACTGCTCTCGCTAGGTGCGTTGGCGCTAGGCCTCGTGATCGCGGCATTCCTGCTGCTGCCAGCCTTCAACGACATCGCTGGACGTAGCTTGCGGGTCGACTTGCTGGGCAACGGGTTGCTGTGGCTGTTTCTTGGTGGGCTGCTCGTACTTATTTGTGTAGTTGCTGGGGCTTATCCCGCATTCCACATCAGCGCGTTCCAAGCCGTCGACATTTTTCGGCACCGCCGCGAACGGGGCGGACGACGCGTGTTCATGCAAACGTTCCTCACGCTTCAGTTTGTGCTCGCCTTCATTGCGATGGTTGGCAGTGTCACGTTTGTCCTGAACGGGCAGTATCAAGCAGGTCTTGACTGGGGATACGACAACGAGAACACGTTGGTGATCCACGCTGAAGAGCCTGCGCATCACGATTTTCTGCGCGCCACGGCCGAGCAATTGCCCGGCGTAATGTCCATCAGCGGCACGATCGATCATCTAGGGCACGGCTACAAACAAGACGACGTGTATCCCGACGCGGAGCCCGTGGTTGCGATGCAACTCAAGGTCGGGCCGAACTATGCCGAGACGATGGGGCTGCGCATGCAGCAGGGCCGCTTCTTCGATGCCAATGCAACCAGCGATGCGCAACAGAGCATCATTATCAACACGACCTTTGTTGAGAGCCAAGGGTGGGAGGAACCCCTCGGCCAGACGGTGCGCGTCGATTCTGTCACCTATGCTGTAATAGGCGTCGTCGGCGATTTCCACATGGACGGTTTCCATGACCTGATCCCGCCTGCCGTGTTCTTGCGTGCTGCCTCCGACCATTACCAATACCTTGCCATGCGCATCGCACCGGGGACCGCTTCGGCAACCGTAGAAGCCTTGGAAACGGCATGGAAAGCCCGCGTGCCCGAGCTTGACTTTCGGTACTTTTTCCAGGACACCGTCTTCGAGCAGTTCTACGAAGAGATGCGTGGCTTGACGCAGATCTTTACGTTCACGGCACTGATGGCGCTCCTTATTGCGTGCATGGGCTTGTTTGGCCTAGCCGCCCAGAGCGCTGCGGCGCGGATGAAAGAGATCGGCATTCGGAAGGCCTTGGGCGCATCTGTGCTGCACGTCACCCAACTCGCCAATCGCCAATTCGTATTGCTGCTCGTGCTCGCAGGCATCCTTGCGATCCCAGCGAGCTACGTGCTCATCAACAACTTGCTGCTCCCGTCCATCTACACGTACTACTTGCCCGTACATGCGCCGCAGTTCATCGTGGCGTATCTGCTGGTCTTTATCACCGCCGTGTTTACTATCTCAACGCAAGCACGCAAGCTGATTCGTGCGAATCCAGCCGATATCTTGCGGGACGAGTAAACAAGCTGCAAGGATAGTGCGGAACGGGCAACCGTAGGAGCTACGATATTCAACTCTCTCGGATGCGAACACCAACCACCGTGGTGACCGCTACAGTTTTACTGCGGTTACCAAAGAGCTAACAGAACCACCGAGGAGCGAGGTTGCACGGTGTAATGTGAGGTGTGCACGGGGGGAGCCTCAGCCAACACGCAGCAGTCGTCCGGCGCACGCCGCCACGTGTCGATCACACGGTGCCATGCACGATTGTGCTGGAGGGCTGGCAAGGCGAACGTCAGTGGCTCCCAGTATGCGTTCAGCATTGCATGCAGAAGCCCCTGTCGCGTCTCGATGGAGAAAGCAAGGCTCCGTGAGGCATCGCCCCAGTCTGGCTCATTTAGTTTGGTACCGTGCCAGTTCAAGATACCATCCTCTACGTTTTTCGCCGACGACCACACGCGCTGATCAATGGGCATGCCAAACCGCTGGCGTAACGCGATCACACCAGTTACAAACCGAAGCATGTCGGCCTCGCTGCTGATCGCCTCCCAGTCGAACCAACTGAGTTCATTGTCTTGGCAGTACGCGTTGTTGTTGCCATGCTGCGTACGGCGCAACTCGTCCCCCATCAGCAGCATGGGTGTCCCGTAGGAAAGCATCAGGATCGTGATGAAATTTTTCATCTGCCGCTCGCGCAAATGCACGATCTCCGGGTCGTCGGTCGGTCCCTCGACGCCGTGGTTCCAGCTTTGGTTGTCGTTGTGGCCGTCGCGATTGTCTTCGCCGTTGGCCCAATTGTGCTTCTCGTTGTACGACACGAGGTCGTTTAGCGTAAAGCCATCATGCGAGGTGATGAAGTTGATGCTCCGGAACGGGTCGCGCTTTTCGGGCGGATACATGTCGGGGCTGCCGAGCAACGCCGACGCCAAGGGCTGCACCATGCCGCCGTCGCTCTTGACGAACTTGCGGATATCGTCGCGGTAGCGCCCGTTCCATTCGCTCCACTTGTCACCAATGAACGAGCCCACTTGGTACAGCCCTGCTGCATCCCATGCCTCGGCGATGATCTTCGTCCCTGCCAGTACGGGATCCGACTCAATGGACCAAAGGATCGGCGGATCGGGCAGCGGCGTGCCGTCGGCGTCGCGGGCAAGGACGGAGGCAAGGTCAAAGCGAAAACCATCGACATGCATCTCGTCGACCCAGTAGCGCAGGCTGTCGCGGATCAGCCGGCGGGCGATGGAGTTGTGCGCGTTGATGCTGTTGCCGGTGCCGCTGTAGTTGGCGTAATGCTGCCGATTGCCACGGTCTAAAATGTAGTACGCGACGTTCTCGAATCCCTTGTAGCTCAGGATCGGCCCCTCGTCGCCGCCCTCAGCAGTATGGTTGTAGACCACGTCGAGAATCACTTCGATGCCCGCTCGATGACACGCCTTGACCATATCGCGAAACTCATCCAAGACCGCGAGCGGTTCGGGATTCGAACTGAAAGCGACGTGGGGCGCAAAGAAGGAGATCGGGCTGTAGCCCCAGTAGTTAAGGCGACCCGGCGGCGCGGCT
>CAYYHN010000541.1:0-3197 GCA_964471245.1 uncultured Rhodothermaceae bacterium
GCCGGTGGTATACAAGTCGGCGGTATCGATGAAGTTGCCACCGGCGTCGATGTACATGTCGAAGAGACGGCGAGCCGTGGCTTGGTCGGTGCCCCAGCCCCATTCGGTGCCGAACGTCATAGCGCCAAGGGCAAGGCGGCTTACACGGAGACCGGAGCGGCCTAAGGTATAAAACGGTTGCATATTCGTAGAAACAGATTGGAGGTGATAAAAGCTGTGTCGTTATAGTCCGGCGCTCTCTTCGAGGTTCAGGTTACCGTCGAGGTGGCGCAGGTTGTATCGGAAGCCATCGATGCGCCACGTGCCGTTCGTGCGGACCAGCGTGAAGTCGTAGGTGCCGACGAAGGTGCGCACGTTCTCGCCTGTTGGATTGGGCAAGTAGTGCGTCGCAATGCCGTGGGCGAAAGCCGTCGCCGTGTTGCCCGTAACCTGCACGCGGAAGTTGCTGGCCTGATGGTGCACCGCTTCGATGGGCGTAAGCGCCTGCTCCCATGCAGCGGCAATGTCTACGTTGGTCATCTGCATCGGCTCGCCACCAACCAGCGACGTTTGGTCCATGTTGACGACGGGAGCCAACGCGGCTTCCACACCTGCCCAATCCTTTTGGTCGGTGCTAATGAACAGCGTATTGATGGTGTTGATGACGGCCCGCTCCTCCAGCATCGCCTGCACAGCGTCGGCCGTGGTGACGGGCTCGGCGTTCAGTGCCTCGGCGAAGTGCTGGGCAACGACATTGGCGGCCCGGCCGACGTATGTTGGCTTGTCGTAGAAATCCATGTGCTGGCCGGTCGTCCAGAACAGTGTCTTGGGGCCGGGCATGGCATCGTGGAAGTCGCGGACGCCGTTCGGCAGTGCTGCGTTGTCGGTGTGGACAAACAGCGTTGGCACATTCACCTGCGGAGCGACGGCGACGGCGTCGAATGTGAGCCACTCGGCCCATGACTGTTGTGCGAAGGCATTGTCCCACGCATCAATCGCACCGCGCTCCGGGTTAGCGTAATAGTCCCACGACCCTTCCGATGGCCCACTCATGGCCGCATCTGCGTTGCCCGTCTCGAAGGCTGGCACATAGCGTGTTTCGCCCGTCTGCTGGAAATGCTGTGCGGCGGCTTGGCCGTCGGCAAGGAAGCGGTCGTAGTTGTCGCCGTAGATGGTGCGGGCTGTCTCGGGCGTATGCAACCACGCCGACACGGTGGCAAAGGCACGTAAGCGGTCGTCTTGGGCGACGGCGTAGGCCATGTACCCCGCACTGGCGCAGACGCCAAGACCACCGATTTGTGCCGCATTGATGCGCGGATGCTGGCTCAGGTACGCAACGGCCTGCTTGATGTCGGCGATCTTAGCTGCTGGCGACTCGTAATTGCGCGGTGTGCCGCTGCTTTCGCCCCAGTAGCGGAAGTCGAACGCGAGGGCTGCAAAGCCACGCTCAGCCAATGCTTCGGCGTAGAGACCTGCCATCTGCTCCTTTACGGTCGTCCATGAACCAGTGACTACGACGGCGGGAGCTTGTGCATCGTATGCCAGCCCCGCAGGAAGGTAGAGCGTGCCTACGAGCGTCTCGCCCGCACTCTGGAAGGTGACGCGCTCAGTAGTGAAGGCCTGCGCGAAGGCTGAGCCTGCAAAAGCCACAAAAAACAAGGCGATCAGGGTAAGGATGCGGTGTTTCATCGTGATGTACCCAAAGGGTTAGTGGTCGTGTTGTTGTTGAACACCCCAATGGTACAGCACCCCCGCCCCCGCAAACTTGTACCTCCTTGCGGGACTTTTGTACCTCCTTGCGACGTATTCCGTTCGGATGCTCCCTGCGCTCGCGCTGAGGCAATCCCTTCGCGTAGGCTTGGTCTTTGGTTGCCCACGAAAACGCGTGCGCGCCTATCCATCACCTCAACTTCCCATACTTGTCATACCTCCCACACTCTCACGTTCCCACCCACAAGCCTCTTCCCTTTCTCCTTGATCTTCCCGACCTTGCGAGGCCGATTTGCTTTAGACGAAAGGAGAGACTGCTATGCTGCGTGCCCTGCCCGTTGAGACGACATTGAACGCGTTGCTTGCTCAGGAAGACACCGACGGCGATAACCAGATCACTGTCCACGATGAAGGGCCGAAACACTTCGAATTGCGCGATGTCGATGGGCAGACACATGCTGTGGAAGGCACCTATGCGCTCTCAAACCTTTTGCAAGAACTCGCGATGGCCCGCGAGGCTAACCAATCAGCGCTGGACCTCGACCCGGCAGTGCTGCACGAGAACCCAGTGCACCGCATCTCGCGCCTGATCCGCACGCGCTACTGGGATGGTCTCACCCGTCGCATCGATGCCGATGGCTTGGCGCAGATCGTGGTGGACACGAAGGGCGAGGGTACCGACCTCGACCGCAGCGCCCGCCTCTACGTGCCCGCCACGGATCCAGACGCACAGACTTACTATCAGCAGACCGCCGAGGCGCACCCTGAGCTTGGCTTGGAGGTCGTCACGCTGCCCTCGCCGATTACGCCAGAAGCAGTGCGCCAGATGAACGACGCGCCGGGCGTGCTCAGCCTCGTGCTCGCCCGCGACGCTGAAGGCGCGGTTACGGGCGGGCTGCCATTTGTAGTGCCGGGCGGTCGGTTCAATGAGCTTTACGGTTGGGACAGCTACTTCGAGGCGTTGGGCTTGCTGGTCGATGGCCGCGTGGACCTTGCCAAGGCGATGGTCGAGCATTTCCACTACGAGATCGAGCACTACGGCCAGATCCTCAACGCCAACCGCACCTATTACCTGACACGCTCGCAGCCGCCGTTCCTGACAGCAATGACATGGGCCGTCTACGAACAGATGCCAGAAGGCGAACCGCGGGACACGTGGATGCGCCTTGCCATAGGCTGGGCGATCTACGAGTATTGCAGCGTGTGGACGAGCGGCAAGCGGCTGACGAACGTAGGGCTGAGTCGCTACTACGCCCACGGCATTGGCTTGCCACCCGAGACCGAAGTCGAGCAGTTCGACGCCGTGCTGCGTCCATACGCCGAACGTGCTGGCATGGACCTCGACGCGTACCGCCAAGCCATCCGCCACCGTACCATCGTCGATCCTGAGTTGGACGCGTATTTCGTGCACGACCGCACCGTGCGCGAATCGGGACATGACACCAGTTACCGTCTTGAGGATCGTGCAGCGAACCTGTGCACGGTCGACCTCAATAGTCTGCTCTACC
>CAYYHN010000541.1:3210-3904 GCA_964471245.1 uncultured Rhodothermaceae bacterium
ATGAAGTCGATATTGCGCGTTGCATCGACGAGGTGTTTGGCGGCGAATTGACGCTGATCAGCGGCGTCGTCGAAAAGGCGCAGGACTGGCGCGACCGGGCGACGTTTCGGCAGCAGCGCATGCACGAGCTGATGTGGAATGAAGAGCGAGCGCAGTTCTACGATTACGACATCGCCGAGCAGGTGCAAACGGGCTTTGACGCGATCACCAACCTGTGGCCGCTATGGGCAGGTCTCGCTACCGAGGAGCAAGCGGCCCGCATGGTCGCCGAGGCATTGCCATTGTACGAAGCGCCCGGCGGCCTACTCGCCACCACGGCTGTCGCCCGTGGCCCCATCTCCACCGACCGCCCGCAGCGACAGTGGGATTACCCCTTCGGTTGGCCGCCCCACCAGATCACGCTGTGACACGGCCTCCAGCGCTACGGTTACCACGCCGAGGCCCAGCGCCTTGCCTACCGCTGGCTCTACATGCTCACCAAAAACGCCGCCGACTACAACGGTACCGTTCCCGAAAAATACGATGTTGTCCGCTGCACGCACCAAGTGTTTGTCGAATACGGCAACGTGGGCACCGAATTTGACTACATCACCGCTGAGGGTTTCGGCTGGATGAATGCCTCGTACCAAGTGGGACTGACGGTGCTGACGGACGAGCAACGCACAGCGCTTGAGGCGCTCACGCTCCCCGAAGA
>CAYYHN010000542.1:0-3894 GCA_964471245.1 uncultured Rhodothermaceae bacterium
CCTACTCGTCGATTGCGCACGCAGGCTACGTGCTTGTGGGCTTGGCGTCTGGCTTGCCCGAAGGCTACAGCGGTGCGCTTTACTACATGATGGTCTACACCATCATGAACATCGGTGCATTCGGTGTGATGGCGCTGTTGGAGTGGGACAACAAAGAAGGCAGCAGCCAAACCCTCGATTCGCTCGCTGGCATTGGCCACCGCAAGCCGCTGCTGGGTGTGACGATGGGCTTCTTCATGTTTAGCCTGACGGGCTTTCCACCGCTCGGCGGCTTCCTCGGCAAATACGCGGTGTTCGCACCTGCTATTGACGCCGGGTTCGTCTGGCTCGCCATCGTTGGCTTCCTTGCCTCGGCAGTGTCAGCGTTCTACTACCTGCGCGTGCTCTACGTCTTCTGGATGAAGCCCGCAACTGACCAGCCCGAGGCCGTCCAGCAAGCTACCTTTACGGTGCCCAGCGGAGCTGCGTTTGTGCTCGTGGCTTGTGCCGTGCTCCTCCTCATCTTAGGCGTCTTCCCGAACTTGCTCGAAGTGACGGGCGCATACTTCGCCGAAGGAAGCATGGCGGTTGCTCCGTAGGCCACCATACACATGCAGTTTATACCCAAAGCGTGGAGGCTAAGCCTTCGTGCTTTTGTGTTTGTGGGACGAACTGCGTACCTATATCGTAACTCAAGTTGTCAGCAACTTTCGGGTGGATGGTAAGAAGGGATAGACTGGGGGAAGATGCGATAGAGCTACTTTCCAAACGGTAGCATCTTGTCTATACATTGTGTCACTCACGACTGAATCGCAACGCATCACGCAGCAGTTGGTGAGGCATTAGCGCAAGCTGGCATTACCTATCAACGCCAAATTGACACGCATCATGAGGCGGCAGCTTTTTTGCCTGTTTCTAAGATGGGGTTTTCGATACGCTGTGTAAAAAAGCAAGAGAGCGAGGGAGACATGTTCGCACGCATTCGAAGGATTGGGTTGCTGATACTATTCGTGTGCGCTCTGATTAGCTGGAAGCAAGCGGACGCTCAGGATGTAGCACCTGCATTGGCTACCCAATTTGAGAAGGTGCTGGCTGAGGAATATGCTGTGCAAGGATTTCGGGGTGTCTCAGCTGCTGTCATGTATGCGGACGGGCGTGTGTGGAGTGGGGGCGCGGGGTTTTCTGATCCGACGCGTGATGAGGCGATTGACCCTGATATGCGTTTTGGATTCGCGAGTATCACGAAGACTTACACGGCAGCCGTCATCCTTCAACTGGTTGATGAAGGTGTTTTAACTTTGGATGACCGCCTCAGCCAGTGGTTGCCGACGATGCTGTACATCAACAGTGCCATCACCATTCGCCATTTGCTCGGGCACACCAGTGGGGTCTACAACTTTACCAAAAACCCCAACCTGTGGCCTACGATTACAGGCGATCTCCAACGCTTCTGGCAACCAGAGGAAATGATTGCCACGTTTGTCAATCCGCCGATCTTCTTTGTTGGGCAAGGCTCCGGCTACTCAAACACGAACTATATCCTGTTAGGGATGATCATTCGTGCTGCGACCGGGTCCGAAGTATCCACACAGTTCCGTCAACGTTTGCTCGATCCGCACGGGTTAACGCCGACCTACCTTGCGGCTGAAGAAGCACCCACAGGACCGTTGGCAACGACATGGATGGACCTGAATGGATTTGGCCAACTCTCCAGCATCAACCACTTCTATGCGCCAGCCTTTCTCTCTTGGCGCTGGACCACGGGTGGCATGTACTCGACATCTAAGGCGATGGCCAAGTGGCCCTTCGTGTTGTTCGAAACCGACCTACTCAGCGATACCATGCGCGATGCCATGCGCGATTTCCAACCGATTAGTGGCACGGGCAGCATTTGGACGGGTTACGGCCTTGGTTTGCAACAATACCAAATTGGTGGCCATGAGTTGTGGGGGCATTCTGGGTTGATTGCCGGTTCAAGCTCGCTGCTTGTCTACAGCCCCGAACACCGTATCAGCATCGCATTAGTCGATAATGATGCACGGGCAAACCATGTGCAGTTAGCTGCTCGACTAATTGAAGAGGCGATTGGTGCGCAAGTGACTAGGAATGACTTAGCAGAAATGCCCATATTGCTTGATGTTGCAGCCCCTTATCCAAATCCATTCTCGGATCTGACCAACCTAACCTATACGTTGGCTGAGCCTACCTGGGTAAACGTAGAAGTCCATGATTTGCTAGGGCGAACTATCTGGACACGTTCAGAGTCCTTCAAGTCTGCAGGTACTCATGTGCTCTCGTGGGATGGCTCAACCTTGGCTGGGGAGGTTGCTGCATCGGGTATGTACATGCTATCACTGCAAATGGACGGTGCTCGTATCACGCGCCAAGTGGTTCGGTATTAACCATCAAATCAGGTTCTCGCGCAACGCTTTCGCCACTGCTCCCGAGCGTGTGTTAACTTCCAGCTTGCCATAGATATTGCGCACATGCCCATCGATCGTGTGTGGACTGAGGTGAAGCGCGGAAGCAATCGCCTTCTTCGTGTGTCCATCCACGAGGTGTGTTAGGATCTGGCGTTCGCGTTCCGAGAGGCCGTAGTCGGCCTGTGGGGCGGCGAGCCGCGTAAACATGTCGAGGACGCGACGGGCGATTTGTGCGTCCATCGGTGCACCGCCTCGGCGCACTTGTGCGATGGCATCAAGGATGGCCGACGGAGGCGATGTTTTGAGAAGATAGCCTGCTGCGCCTGCACAGATCGCTTGGAAAATGCGGTCATTGTCTCGGTGCACGGTCAACATCAGGACGGGTACCCGAGGGAGGCGTTGGCGGAACACTTGTAGCGCCTCAATGCCACTCATGCCCGGTAAGCCAATATCGGAAAGGATGAGGTCGGGTGGCGGTAACGAGTCTAGAGCTTTTATCGCGGGTTCTGATGAAGCAAATGTTTGGGTACAAGCCAGTCCATCGGCAGATTCAAGCAAATCTGCAATGGTTTCGCGATAGAGGTCATGGTCTTCGATAAGCCAGATGGCGATGGGCTGAGCCATTGGTAGACCTGTACGATTGGGAGGGTAGCACGGTCAACATAAGCGTGAACGTGCTGCAGCGCCTGACGCGTTTACGTCAATCGTGGCAAAAGATTTGGCGCAAGTGGGACAACAACATTGATGCACGTGCCTTCCCTCGGTGTACTTTCGATGCGCAAGGTCGCGCCAAGTTCGGCAGCGCGGGCGTGCATATGCGCAAGGCCATGGCCTTTGCGTAGCGTGTCAACAGAAAAGCCAACGCCATCATCGCAAACCGAAAGATGCAGCGCCTGCCCCTTCAGGTGGCAGTGGATCTGTACGTGTGAAGCCTCCGCGTGGCGTACAATGTTGTGCAAGGCTTCTTTGACTAACAGGTAGAGTTGCCGCCGTGCATGCATGGGAAGCCCCATATTGCGCGTCGATGGCGCGAGGTCGAGCGTATGCGGCAGGTGGGGGAGCAAGGCCTCCGCCGTGTCTCGGAGATGCTCGGCAAAGCTGTTGACGTTGTCAAAGCGCGGGTCAATCGACCAAACCAAGTTGCGCAAGTCACCCACCATACCACGTGCCGTGGTACTGATGCGGTCGAGCTTACGTTGGGCACGTTCGTCGACGCCAGCGCCGTCGCGCACCATGTCGCTCAGCAAGGCAATGCTACTCAGGTTGCCGCCAAGGTCGTCGTGGAGATCGGTGGCAATGCGTACGCGGAGGCGTTCTTCGCGCAAGAGCTGTTGCACGCGCCAACGGTACGCTGCCGTAAGTCCTAGCGCAAGGCTGCCAACCACTAGGAGGCGGAACCACCATGTTTGCCACCATGCATGCGCGATGTGGATGGGATAACGCAGGCCTTCCGTGTTCCAAACGCCATCGTTGTTGGCGGCATGCACTTCAA
>CAYYHN010000543.1:0-3891 GCA_964471245.1 uncultured Rhodothermaceae bacterium
CGCACCTGTTTCGCCCCTTCCTGCCCGATTGGGAAACGGCGGCTTGCGAAGCCATCGCGCGCCTGCACCGCGAGGTGCTCCGCGATCCGCAGAATGAACGTCTGAAGGCTGTGCTCGACAAGGTGATGCATGCGCCGGGCGTCCCCGAAGCTTGGCGCACCCTCGATGCGGCCAAAGGAACAGGCGGTGCCTTCCATGTGACCTTCGAGGTGCACGGTCATACGCTTTCGTTTGTTGTCACGATGATGGCTTTTCATGCGCCGCAAAACATTACACTCGACGAACTCCAAATCGAAAGCTACTTCCCTCGCGACGAGATTACCGAGCGAGTATGCACCGAGTTTTTTGGTGGATGATGGCCTTGGTTTGCAGGTCGTATACCAAGGTTCTTCGTGCCAAGGCCATGCTCATCAGAAAAAAAGCATCGCAAACTGTCACACGTGTTCAAATGCGGGATCCAATCGGTAACGCAGGTCAAGGCGGTCTGTGCTGAACGATTCAAGCTTACAGCAAATGAACAAAGGAAAAGTAGTCGAACTCGTCGTGTATCGGGTAACTTCGGAAGCAGCGTCCAACACGGCTTTGCTGGTGGATACGGTCAATGAACACGTGAAAGCCTTCGAGGGATTTATTTCGCGTCAGGTACACCAATCCACAGACGACCCGCAGGTGTATATGGATTACGTCCACTGGGAGCAGTTAGCGCATGCACAAGCGGCGGCGGCACAAATCGGCAATGTGCCGGAATTGGCACCGTTTATGGCGGCTATCGAAGAAGTCATTAGCTTTGCCCATTACGAACTACGCTAAACACAGCAGGCTGCCAAGCGGTGTGCGTCTGCGCGCGTTTGGCGGCTTGCTGCGTCGGAATCATTATGCCTAATCCCTTTCAGGACACCATGTACGATCCCGATGAAGATGCACGACTCATCGCGGAGGTGCTGGGTGGATCAAAATCGTCGTTGGAGCAGCTGCTCAAGCGCCATCAGCACTACATCTACAACATCGCAAGCAAGATGCTGCTGCGCCCCGCCGATGCCGAGAACGCGACACAAGAAGTGCTGATCAAGGTCGTGACGCATTTGGCGCAGTTTCGGGGGGAGAGCAGCTTTCGGACGTGGCTGTACCGCATCACGTTCAACCACTTGCTGAAGATGAAGGCGCGGCCTATGGAGCAGGCGATCACCACGTTCGAGGCGTACGGCGAGCAGTTGGACAACATTCCAGACGAGGACCCGAACCACGCTGAACAACTCGAACAAAAAGAGCTGATTCGTGAGGTCAACCTTGGGTGCATGCTCGGCATGCTGCTCTGCCTCGACCGCAAACAGCGCGCGGTGTACATCTTGGGCGAAGTGTTCGAAGCCAGTCACCGTATTGGAGCCGACATTCTAGCCATCACGCCCGCCAATTTCCGCAAGCGTTTGGAGCGAGCACGCAGGGATTTGTACCACTTCATGAACCACAAGTGCGGCCTCATCAATACGGCTAACCCATGCCGATGTGCACGGAAGACAGCAGGATTCGTGAAGGCCGGTTGGGTCGATCCCAAGGTGCGAAAGTTCAACGCGGACTATGTGCACACGATTCGTGAAGTGATTGATTCAAAAAGTGAAGCACTAGAGACGCTTATGGCTACGGAGTACCAAGCACTCTTTCAAAAAACACCTTTCCACGAAAAGGCACACCACGAGGCGCTCTTGCGCGCCGTTTTGGTCGATCAGAACGTGCGCAGCCTTTTCAATTTGAACTGACAGGCGGTTTGGATTGCTCGCATCTTGCCAGTGCATGCCAGTTGTTCCGAACGCTGCATCGTGGTTCGAATGCACACGAAGGAACTGTAACCTTGGATGACCAGATTCGTATCAACTCGGCACATATTTACACTTTCAAGTCAGTTAATCAACATCATGGCCGCTAAAAAAGACACCGTCGATCAGAATCAGGGTATTGGTCTTGGGATTGCGCTCGGCGTTGCATTAGGTGCAGCGTTTGGTTCAGCTACGGGCGATATGGGGACGAGCCTCGGACTAGGTATTTCGTTGGGTGTCGCGTTGGGCGCTGCGTTTGATTGGCAGCAGCGAAAGTCCGCCCAAGAAGATACCGACGAGTAGTCCTGCCGGTTAACCAACCTCGATGAGGCGGAAGCCCTCGCCGTGGACGGTGAGGATGCGCAAGTGATCGTCACGCTTGAGGTGCTTGCGAAGCTTGGCGATATAGACATCCATGCTACGGGCGTTGTAATACGTAGCTTCGCCCCAGATCTGATGGAGAGCCACATCGCGGGGCAGCGTTTGGTTGCGGTGCTGCGCGAGGAGGTGGAGGAGTTGCGCCTCTTTGTTCGTGAGCGTCAGCGATTCGTTCGATGAGCGGAGGGCGCGCGTGGTGGGCTCGAAAGTGAGCGAACCAAGTTGAATCGGCGCATCGGCTGGGACATTGGCGGTGCCGGAGCCATTGGTGCGGCGCAGGATTGCTTGGATGCGCAGCAGCAGTTCCTGCATGCTGAACGGCTTCGTCAGGTAGTCGTCACCGCCAAGAAGGAAGCCTTCAATGCGGTCTTCTTTGAGGTTTTTGGCCGTCAAAAAGAGGATCGGCGTGTGTGAGTCGCGGGCGCGGATCTGGCGGGCGAGGCCGAAGCCGTCCTGCTTGGGCATCATCACGTCGAGGATGCAGAGGTCGGGCGGCTGGGTGCGGTAGCCATGCCAAGCCGCTTCACCGTCGCGGTAGAGCATGGTGCGGTAGCCTTTCATGTCGAGGTATTCCGACAGGATCTGACCGAGATTAGGGTCGTCTTCGGCGAGCAGGATCGACGGTAGGATCTCAGGCATGCGTGTACGGAAGGTAGAGGTAGAAGGTGCTGCCGCGTCCGGGCTTGCTGGTTGCGTGAATCTGCCCGCCGTGCGCCAACGCCATCGTCTGCACGTACGACAGGCCAAGGCCGAAACCTTTCACGTCGTGTCGGTTGCCGGTCGGGACGCGGTAGAAGCGGTCGAAGATCTTGCGGAGCGCCTCACGCTGGATGCCCAGCCCGTGGTCCTGCACGGCAATCTCGACGCCACCGTCACGGCTGCGCGTGGCGACGTGGATTGTGGGCGTCTCCGGTGAATACTTGTTGGCGTTATCGAGCAAGTTGGCGAGCATCTGCCGCAAATGCAGCGCATCCCCGACGACGACATCGGGGGTGGCTTCGAACGCTGTTGTCAGGCGGCCGCCGCGTTGCTCCACTTGCATCGAAAAGGCATTCGCCACTTCATGCAGGATACCGTGTAAATTGATGGGCTCCATCTTGAGCCCGAGGTCTTTGCGGTCGAGCATCGCCATCTGAAGCACCTTTTCGACCTGCGTGCCAAGTCGCTCGTTCTCGTTGGCGATCATCCGCATGTACCGCGTGCGCAGATCGGGCGTCTGCTGCAAATCCTGATCTTGGAGCGCCTCGCACGCCAGCGCAATCGTTGCAATCGGCGTCTTAAACTCGTGCGTCATGTTGTTGATGAAGTCGGTCTTGACCTCTGACAGTTGCTTTTGCCGCACGATGATATGCAGCGCATAGCCGAGGCAACCGATGACAAGCAAAGCGAGCAACCCTGATGCCAGTAGTGTGCGGGCAATGCCGCGCAAGACGAGCCAGTTCTCACTGGGAAAGTGGAGCGTCAACATCGGCGGCGAGAAGACATCCGCCGACCGGAAGGTGTTGGCATTCTCGTCGAAGGCAAAGACGAACATGGGAAACTGCCACCGCGCCTTTTGCACAGCCGCCGTATCGCCCTCTACAGCGAGCCATTCGCCGGTTTGGGTTTGTTGGATGCCCCAAGCAAAGTCCGCTTCAACGCCTTGTTGGGCAAGGTGCGCCGTGAGGATGGGGCGCAGGCTGTTGGTAAGCATCGATAGGAC
>CAYYHN010000544.1:0-3882 GCA_964471245.1 uncultured Rhodothermaceae bacterium
AAGCTTGAACAGGTAGGTCCAAACTTGATTTTTAGTATCTGCTGAACCAACCTAGGGAGCAAAAGGCCCTACGCCGAAATTCAAAGATCAAAGAAGATGTGTACTTTCGACGGAGCAGCCCAACATAGCATCAAGGTTACCAGTGGATCTGGATCGACTACTACGTTTGGTGGCAACTGATAACCGTAGAAACTGAACGATATGACTCGCAGCTTCCCCTATGTACTTGTTGCGGTGTCGGTGGTGCTCATCATCTGGGCGGTTTTGGGCTTCATTGAGTACTTCGCACCGTCCGTGGCGTTTGGCCTGCAGGACGCCAATTTTCCGCGTGGGACGCAGTTTCTCCACTGGCTGCTGCTCTTGCTGACGGGGTCGATCTTCGTTGGGGGCTTTTTGCTGCGCTGGAGGCACACGCCGTTTGCCACCATTACGATGTACGCAACGCTGGCAACGCTCTGTTTTATAGAGACTGTAGATTTCAATGCTTTCGGCGGCGGAACCAAGCGCTTCTTTATCATGGCAGCGGAGTATGTCGTCTACATCGTTCTCTCTGCCTATTTGCTACGCTCTGAGCACATAAAGAAACGCTTCGGAACGACATGATCACGGTCGATCAACCTGATCGCGTAACGCCGTCTTACCAACAACATACGTTCGGAGCACGGACACCCGTATTACAGCAAACCCTTCGCTAATGAAGCCGATCTTCTTTTATGGCCTCTTTATGGATCAGGCATTGCTCGTCGAGAAGGGCTTGCACCCTGAAATGATGGGTTCAGCGGTGCTTGCCGACTACCGCATCCACATCGGCGAGCGGGCGACGTTGGTAAAGTCTGTTGCTAGAAAAGCCTATGGCATCGTGATGGTGCTCTCGAAGCAGGAAGCGGAGACGCTCTATGCAGAGCCAAGTGTACGCGCCTACCTACCTGAGCGCGTTGAAGTAAGGCTGCTCGCAAGTGATGAGGTTATCGAAGCGTACTGCTATAACCTGCCGTGCGATATGGGTCTAGCCGGATCGAACCCCGCTTATGCCCACAAGCTAGCACACCTCGCCGAGGCACTGACGTTCGATGCCGCGTACGTCCAAGAGATCGCGGCGTTTGGCGACGCGCCGTAGGGTTCATCTTCTAACCGCTCCACACATCCACCCGTTCCACCCGGCCTGCTGAGCTTACCGGAACGTGTAGCCCATCGAGACGCGGAAGAGCATATCCGGGAAGCTGAACACCATGACGCCCACGTCGAGGTTGTCGAAGATGGTGTATTGGCGGCCGAGCGAAAAGCTGCCGGGTAGCGGCGAATCGAGGATGTCGCAGAGGCTGACGTCGACGTCATCGTCACACTGACTGGCAAGGCGTCCTTCGACGGTGCTCGGGCCGAAGCCTAGCGTGCCACCGAGACGATAGCGTGGGTTGCTGTAGCGTGTGTACTTGCCAAACGCCTGCAAGAGCAAGCCATCGATATCGAGGAAGAGCAAACGGACGGGGATGAGCGCAAACGCACCGCCGCGCAGTTGGTCTGGGAATTTGAGGTCGAAGCCTACACGGATGCCTGAGCTGAGGTCTTTACCAACCTTGAAGGTATTGTCGGTAAGGTCTTCGCTGAGTTGCCCGTAGACGCCTTCGTACGTGAAGCCATTCAAGTAGGCAATGTAGTTCAGGGCAAACGTATGCGGCCCGAGGCCCACATCGAGGCCAGCGGTGATGCTCGACGGATACTGAAAGGTTAGCGTCTGACCAAGCGAATCACTGGTCGGAGCCGTCAGATTAGGCTTAGCCAAGCTGATCTCTTCGATGAGGATGGGGTCCAGTTCCTCACCGTTCTCATCCTCCTCCCCGATAGCATCGGTGTCGATGAACGCAGGCAGGAAGCCGCGCGAGAAGGCGTTGGGGTCGTTGAGCTCAAACGTCGGGTACCCGTTGTATGCGAGCGAGAGGCTCCAGCCACGCATCGGTAGTTCGTAGACGAGACCGGCGCGTACGCCCCAAGCATCGTCGGTGAAGTTGCCGCGTGCTTCCCAGAAGAACGCGTTCGTCTCGTCCGGATTGAGGTTGGGGTCGTTGGGATCGTTGAAGAAATACTCTTGCGAGCCGCTCAGCACCACCATGCCTTCCAAATTCAGCGCTGCTGTTAGGCTGTTCGTAACGGTGTAGCGGTTCAAGCTAAAGCCGGTCGTCACACGCCCAAGATCGCCTTCGTACACGGTGCCGCCTACGCCAAAGCTCAGTGCGGTCATGTCGAGGTCAATCGCCAACGCGGTGTTCACGTTGGTAAGAATATTGATCGCGATCGTCTGATCCCCGCTCTCTTGCGCAGCATCAATCAAGGTTTCAATGCCAGAGACGCGAAAGTCCATACCAACATCAAGCGGGTAATGCAGCCCAAAGCCTAACACGACACGTTCGTGCAACGGCATTGCTAGCGCAAAGGAGGACAACCGACCGACTTGCCCGGCTCGGATATCCGAAGCGTCGGTGTAGATTGCCGAGCCGTTGGCTGGGAAGTTAAACTCTTCGAGGAGTTCGTCGGTGTCGGAAGCGATCTGATCTTCTGATAGGAAGGAGTTGCCATCGAGACCAAGGGAGCGGGTGCCCAAGGCAAATTTAGTCCCAAACGTGGCGTGGCGATGACGCAGCAGGCCAAGTTCAGCGGGGTTGGTGAAGAGGCTCGCTGCACCGCTGGTCATCCGAGGCGAGATCACGCCACCCACCGTACCGGAACCCACACCTACGCCTGCAAAGTTGATCCCAAGCTGGATGTCGGCTTGCACCGTGCCGCCGTTAAAGCGTAGCAAACTGAAGTCATCATCCTCGTCCTGCGCCAGCACAGGCAGCGCTAGCACACTGCACAGCAGTAGACCCAAAGCTACACGTCCCCACCGGGTCGCTGTGTCATTCTGTATCCAAAAAGCTTTCATCGTACGGGGTTTCTTTTCAGGATGGAAAGGTCGGATGGTTGGAAAGGCTGGAAAGTCGGATGAGGCTTGATGGATGTTCATTCGGCTCTCCTGTCCACACATTCCATCACCTAAAATTGGATGCCAATCGAGACGTGCTGCGAGTTGGCGAGTTGTTCGACGAGGTAGGTGTAGTTGGCTTGGATGCGCACCTCCTGCACGACGGGCACGTTCAGGCCAAAGCCGAGGGCATACTTCTCGTCGTTGCGGTCGTTGACGACCTGCTGCATTCCACCGCGCAGCGCGAACAGCCCGAGGAAGTTGGCCTCCACGCCGACGCGCACCTTATCGTCGAGTGCGCTGTCAATGGATGGGCTATAGTCGGCCGAGATGAGGAACGACTCGTTGATGCGGTAGACGGTGCCGAGTGCGGCTTCAAACGGGATGGCTTCACTGTAATCGCCACCAGCGGGTCGGTCGGGGTTGTTCGTGGCCGAGGACCAGTTCATTGGGGCGACAAGATCTCGCAGCATCAGCCCCACTCGCACTTTTGGGCTCGGCGTGTAAAGCAGGCCGACATCGACGCCGAAGCCGCTGGCATCGCCCGAGACTTGGTTGGCAATCCCTTCGCTGATCTCGTCGGCATCGAAGACCACGAAGTCGCCCGCACTTAATGCGTTGTTGCCAAACGTCGCTCGGCGGTACTTAACGCCGACGCCGACTGAGAAGACGCTGGCAAAAGCGCGGGCGTAGGCTAGGCTGGCCGTGATCTCGCGCAGCGCATCGTCGCCCGTGGCAATGATGCCGCCGCCGACGCTGTGGAGGCCGCCGCTGCCAAGCGGTACGGTAACGGCTGCGTGCTGGTATTCGAATAGGCCCAGCAGGTCGGTGTACGAAAACGCGACTTGGTAGTGCTGCTGCACGGCCATGCCTGCTGGGTTCCAGTGAATGCTGTGCGCATCGTCGGCGAGGCCGACGTAGGCGTT
>CAYYHN010000545.1:0-3875 GCA_964471245.1 uncultured Rhodothermaceae bacterium
GCCGCCGGCCACTCAGCAGCGACAAGGCTGTAGTACACCGTGTCGCGGAGTCGAACATCTGCGACGACGACGTGCTGGCGAAGGATGCCTTCTTCTTGGCACCCCAGCCGCTTCATGGCATTACGCGAGCGCGTGTTCAGCGTATCGGTCTTCAACTCGACGCGATTGCATGCCCACGTCTCGAACGCATGCGTTAACATCAAGAGCTTGGCCTCGGTATTAACAGCCGTTCGCTGCCATGCGCGCGCGACCCACGTCCAACCAATTTCTACTCGTTTGTGCGCGGGAACGATGTTGCCAAAGCGCGTACAGCCCACCACTTGGTTGCTTGCACGATGAACCGTGGCAAACGGCACACTCCGCCCCGCAGCTTGCTCAGCCAACGCCTCATCGACATAGGCAGCCATTGCATCGCGTGTAAGGATGGGCTTCCGAGGACTCCAGCGCCACAACGCACTATCGAGTCCGACAGTGCAGAGGGCATCAAGGTGGTCGCTGGTTAAGGGTTCAAGACGAACGAAATCACCTGTAAGCGTAATAGGCGAGGGTGTGAACACAGATTTGGCGGAAAATGTTTGAGAAATGAGGGGCTAGCGGACGCGCTCTTCCATGAGGACACGGATAATGGTTTGTAGTTGATCAAGCTTGAAGGGTTTGGCGATGACTGCTGAAATCACGGTGTCGGCTTGGCCAACTTCGGTGTCACCTGTGAGGAGGACGATAGGCAGCATGGGTTGTTGCTTACGCAAGATGGTTGCAAACTCACGACCACTCATTTCGGGCATACCGTGATCCGTGAAAACAATATCGAAGGATTGGTGCTCCAAAATGCGCAATGCTGTCCTCCCCGAATCAGCCTCCATCACCTCATGCCCTTTTAGGCTTAACAAACGCCGTAGTACTGTTCGCACCATGTCTTCATCATCCACGATGAGAATACGTGCAGGTGTGGTTTCAGGGATGGCTTCAACGGGTTGAACTGCCGGGCTAGGTGCTGTAGGTTCTTCGGCGGGAGGAAACGTGAGGGTGAAGGTCGTACCTTGTCCCAACGTGGAGGCTACTGAAATAGAGCCGTTGTGTTCTTGAATGGTGCCGTAGCTTACGGCCAGACCCATGCCTGTTCCCCGGTCGCCTTTAGTCGTAAACAGCGGCTCAAAGATTCGGGCGCGGACCTGCTCACTCATACCAGAGCCGGTATCGCTCACGCGCAAGACCACACCGACGCCTGCCTCAAAAGTTGTACGAAACGTGATCGTGCCGCCTTGAGACATTGCTTGTACGGCATTTAGGATTAGGTTTACCAGTACGTCACGTAATTCTGATGCGGCACCCATAATCGGCGGCACCTCATTCAGGTAAACATCGCATTCGATCGCGATACCTTGCCGTCGTGGTTCGTTGTACCAATACGGACGTGTGAGTGTCACGCAATCTTGGACGAGTGTCGGCAGGTCAAGTGGGACGTATGTCGTCAGCTTCTCTTGGCGAATATATTGCTGGATCTTCCGTACTAAGGCCGCGCCATCTAATGCGGCGCGCTCAATAGTGTCGACGTGTTCGCCAAGATGGGCCTTGCTAGCTTCAATGAGGGCGGAACGGAGCAACTCCGTATGGCCGAGGATACCGCTCAGAAGGTTGTTGAAGTCGTGGGCGATCCCCATCGTCATGCGGCCCAGCGACTCCAAGCGATGCCGCTGCGTCTGGCTTTGCATCCACGTCGTCGGTTCGGCCAGTGCCTCACCTGTGATTGAGATTACCGGGGCTTCATCCGAGTTGTGCTGGACAGGGAGAAAGTTGACGAGGACGGGTAGGGGCTCGAACCGGTTCGGGATCTGCACCATCAGCACCTCATTGGTCACCATCTTGCCTTCGGCAGCATCAGACAACGATTGGGATACGAGGCTGCGGTCCTGCACACCAAGCCGTTCCCAAGGGTCATCATTCAATCCAAAGACGGTGCCCCATACTTCATTGCGAAACAGCATGGTTCCCTCAGCCGTGCTAGTGGCTACGAGAAGTTCGGGGGCCATTGGCGTGAGAGGCTCCATGAGGGCAAGCGAACAGATTGATAGACAGTGCGATCACGAAAAGTTTGGTGATCGATCATGGAAACGGAACAAGATAACGTGGGTTAGCGAAACCTCTGAGGCCACCGAATGCGCAAGTATATCATCTAACGCGATGGCTCCGTCGTTGTCATGATTGGAATGCGGTACCAGGCGAAAAGCTTACGGAAACTTCGGGTGATGGGAATAGGGTGATCCGTAAGGTTTTTGTACCATAGGTGCTCAATGCGCCGGGAATATACAATCGGCCTATCAAACTCGGAGCGCCTCCTGCTTTTTCTTACACGATTCTACTGCTATGTGGCACGACAATATTTTAGGAACGATTGGTAATACCCCCTTGGTGCGACTCAACCGTGTCGCAGCAGGCGCACCGTGCACGGTGTTAGCTAAAGTCGAGTTCTTTAATCCCGGTGGCTCGGTAAAGGACCGAATTGGCGTAAGCATGATTGAAGCCGCTGAGCGTGATGGCCTGCTTAAGCCCGGGGGGACGATTATTGAAGGCACAAGCGGTAATACCGGCGCGGGGTTGGCGCTGGTCGCCATTGCCAAAGGGTATCGCTGCATCTTCACGACGACCGATAAGCAGAGTCAAGAAAAAGTTGATGTGCTACGAGCACTTGGGGCTGAAGTATTGGTTTGCCCGACCAACGTGGCCCCAGATGACCCGCGATCGTATTACTCTGTGGCGCGTCGGCTAGCGAAAGAGATTCCCAACTCGGTATATCTTAACCAGTACGATAATCCGGCCAATGCTGAAGCGCATTATCACACGACGGGTCCTGAGCTGTGGGAGCAGACGGAAGGACGCATCACCCATTACATCGCGGGCGCAGGTACAGGTGGAACGATCTCGGGTACGGCAAAGTATCTGAAAGAGCAAAATCCTCACCTTAAAGTCGTGGGTGTTGATCCGTTTGGTTCGGTTTACCATAAGTATTTCAACACCCGCGAGTTCGATGAAGCCGAGATTTATCCCTACCTTACCGAAGGCGTCGGCGAAGACATTTTGGCCGAAAATATGGACTTCGACATCGTCGATGACTACGTCCAAGTCGATGATAAAGCCTCGATGTTGATGACCCGGAGGCTTGCGCGCGAAGAGGGCTTGTTCATCGGGCAATCGTGCGGGATGGCCGTGGCAGGTGCAGTCCAATGGCTTGAAGCCAATCGCGAGTCCTTGAAGCCAGACGACGTAGTGGTGGTTATCCTACCTGATTCAGGCTTCCGCTATCTCTCCAAGACCTACAACGACATATGGATGCGCGACCACGGATTCCTCCGTGCAACGCCCAACCTGACCGTCGATGAAGTGCTCGCCCACACGCAGCAGCCCGATGCCATCGTTGCGATGCAGCCTGACGAATCGGTTGGCGAAGCTATTGCACGCATGGCTTCTCATGGCATTTCGCAATTGCCCGTGATGGAAGACAAAAACGTTATTGGTAGTGTGTCGGAGAACAGCATTCTCACGCGTCTGATTGCCCAGCCTGCCGTGCGTGATAAACCTGTGCGAGATATAATGGACGCACCGTTTCCCATCGTGCCACGCTCGCTTCACCTTGATCACCTCTCCGCGTTCTTGGAGCACGGTACAGGTGCCGTTTTGGTGCATCCACGTAACGGCGAGGGTTACCAGATTATCACGAAAACTGACCTCATTACGGCGTTGGCTGCTTCGGCCCGCCCATAGCCATTTATCTGATTTGATGCGGTGCCTTACACCGCCTAGATTTCTATGGATTCGACCAAAAAGAAAGACCAACAACTCAACATTGAACTCTCCGAAGCGATTGCAGAAGGCGTTTT
>CAYYHN010000546.1:0-3874 GCA_964471245.1 uncultured Rhodothermaceae bacterium
CAAAGCACTTGTAAGTCGGTCCCGCATCTTCGAACTCCGCACGCTGACGCCGGACGACCTCGCCGTCATCGCCCGCCAAGCCCTTGCCGACCCGCAGCGCGGCTACGGCCGCAAGCAGGTCCAGATCGATGACCGCGCCCTCGCCCACCTCGTCGACGTCGCCAACGGCGATGCACGGTCGGTGCTAGGTGCGCTGGAGTTGGCGGTAGAGACCACCGAGCCGGACGCCGACGGTATCATCCACATCAACCTACCTGTAGCGGAGGACAGCATCCAGCAGCGCGCCGTACTCTACGACAAGGAAGGCGATGCGCATTTCGACACGATCAGCGCGTTCATCAAGAGCCTGCGTGGCTCCGATCCCGACGCAGCGCTTTATTGGATGGCGCGGATGGTCTATGCGGGCGAGAACCCGCGCTTCATCCTCCGGCGCATGCTCATCTTCGCCGCCGAAGACATCGGTATGGCGGACCCACGTGCGATGATGGTGGCCGAGGCGGCATCGCGCGGCTTTGAGTACGTGGGGATGCCGGAAGGGCAATTTTTGCTGGCGGAGTGCTGCCTCTACCTCGCCACCGCGCCCAAAAGCAATAGCGCCTTCGCCTACTTCAGCGCCCTTGAACACGTCCGGAAGGAGCAGACCGGCGACGTGCCCAATCACATCAAAGATGGCAACCGCGACAAGCAGGGCCTCGGGCACGGCAAAGGCTACAAATACCCACACGCTTACCAACAACACTATGTCCCCCAGCAGTACCTGCCCAGCGGTATGCAAGGCACCTATTTCTACGAACCTGCCGACATCGGCTACGAACAGCGCATCGCCGAACGCCTCGCCTACTGGCGCAGCCGCGATGCCGAGGAAAACCTAGCGAAACGCCTCAATCGCTACGCGGAATAGCTGGGTTTTTGAGTATGGGAGGATGGGGGGTGTGGGAAAGATCGGCAGTGCGAGCTTTTCGCTTTAGTATAGCGGCGCTCGAAATGGTTGATGGCATTCGAGCGCCTCGTTGCTGAGCGCCGCGGCCGTTGGCTCATGGCTGTTGCCTTTGGGTCTCGATGCCAACGTCGCGCCCCATAAAACCCATACCATCAACCATTTCGATTCTTGCTATACTCAAACTTGCTCAGTCTTCCTCCCCAGACGCTCCCCGCCGACTAAGCTCCTCAGACACCCTATACTACTCCCCAACCTTCCCAAACACCCCATCCTCCCACACCCCCCATCCTCCCATACCCCCAAACTCCCCCGACAGGGAACAGCCCGGAACGCTTGTCGTGCTATGGGTCCGCTTAGCAAATCCCAGAACTTCAGACGCATGCGCGACCTTACGCAGATCACTACGCTCGGTGCCCTCAAAGCCTCTGGCTACCGTATCAAACCCGTCAAAGACGAACTCCGCGACAACCTGATTGCCAAACTCAAGTCAGGGGAGGACTTCTTCACCGGCATCATTGGGTACGAACAGACGGTGATCCCGCAGTTGCAGAATGCGATCCTCGGGCGGCACGACCTCATCCTGCTCGGGCTACGTGGTCAAGCTAAAAGCCGCATTATCCGACAGTTGCCTGACTTACTCGACGAGTATGCGCCCATCGTGGCGGGAAGCGACCTGAACGACAACCCGTTCGACCCAATCTCGAAGTATGCCCGCGACCTTATCGCCGAGCACGGCGATGACACGCCAATCGCTTGGAAGCACCGCTCGGAGCGCTACGGCGAAAAGCTCGCCACGCCCGATACGACCATCGCCGACCTCATCGGCGACATCGACCCGATCAAGGCGGCGCACCAGCGGCTGACGTATGCCGACGAGAACGTGATCCACTTCGGCATCATCCCCCGCACCAACCGGGGCATCTTCGCCATCAACGAACTGCCGGATCTCCAGCCGCGCATCCAAGTGGGCTTGCTGAACATCATGGAGGAGCAGGACATCCAGATCCGTGGCTTCAACATCCGCTTCCCGCTCGACATCCTGATGGTGTTCTCGGCCAACCCTGAGGATTACACCAACCGTGGCAACCTCATTACACCACTCAAAGACCGCATCGACAGCCAGATCCTGACGCACTACCCGAAGACCGTCGAGGTGGGCATCGAGATTACGCAGCAGGAGGCGTGGCAAGACCGTGGGGCGGTGCGCATCAGCGTGCCGTACTACTTCCGCGAGATCATCGAGCAGATTGCGTTTGAGGCGCGGGAAAGCGAATACGTCGATCAGAAGTCGGGCGTTTCGGCACGCATGACGCGGGCGGCCCTCGAAGACCTCATCTCAGCTGCCGAACGCCGCGCCCTCATCAATGGCGAAGACCAGACGACCGTCCGTATCGCCGACCTGATGCATGTCGAACCGGCCATCACGGGCAAGGTCGAACTGGTCTACGAAGGCGAGCAGGAAGGTGCACAGAACGTAGCGCGGCTGCTCATCGGGCGGGCCATCAAGACGATCTTCGCCCGCCATTTCCCGGATGCTTCCGATAAACGCACGGGCCGCGCGCCGTACGCCAAAGTGCTCGCGTGGTTCAACCAAGGCAACCAAGTCACGCTCAGCCAAGACCTCCCCCGCGCCGACTTCGCCAAGGCACTCGACAGCGTGGACGGGCTGCACGAGGTGGTGATGAAGCACTCGAAGCCAAGCACAACCGGCGAGACGATGGCGGCGATGGAGTTCGTCCTCGAAGCACTGCACCAGCACTCGCTCATCGGGAAGGATCTACTGCGCGACGCCGGACACGCCTACACCGATATGATGGGCTCCATGCTCTCCGGCCTCGGCTCCCTCGGCGACGATGACGACGACTTCGACGATTACGATGACGACGACTACCGGCGCTATCGGCGGTAGCACGTACGTTTGTGGTGCTCAGCGGCAGTTTGGAGTTCGTTTTTACGAAGGTGAACACCTGCGCTACGTTCGGCGGTACCGCTGATGGGGTACTGCCTGCTTCGGGCGCTATGCATGACGGCTATTCGCGCGTCCTCATTCTTGTAAACCAACGCTCAGACAGTCTCTCAATTAGTTACTTGGACGAGGCGAGTGAGGCTACGCCCTCCTGTGGTAAGCCTCAGCACATATACGCCGCTCGCCAACGTATCGGTATCAAGAAACGTCATATGGTGCCCTGCCGTAGTCAGCCCGTGAGCCAACGTGCTAACTTCGCGACCTAGCATGTCGTACAAGGTAATCGCCACATGCGCTGTATGAGGCAACTCGTATTGAACCGTGGCCCCTTCTCGAGCAGGATTGGGATAAGGAAGATGGAGCGCTACATCTTGGGGAAGCTGTGAGCTAGTCGCAGCACGTTCGTTTTCATTGGAGCTGGCAACCGTTGGATCTAATCCACCGTCGTGAAACGCCCATCTATACTGCTCCATTATCTTGCGTCGCGCTTCCGCACCGACTTCGCTGTATCGACTTGTTCCACCATCAAAGGCCAGATCCTCCTGAAGCTCCAATAAAGACCAAGCGATCAGTAGTGCGTCATAGTTAGATGTGGAGAGTTTGGCACCTGCTAAGAATGAGTTAAAGTCTGTCACCTTTGCGACATCCCAAGCGCTTATGTCGCTATCGAACGAACGGGCCTCTTCGAACATACTCGACATGTTCAGCACATTAGATATATCCCAGTCACTGAGATCGCCATTGAAGGAGTTGGCCTTCTGGAACATACGTGCCATATCTGTAACATTGGATACGTCCCATGCGCTCACGTCCCCATTGAACGCATAGGCGGCAGCAAACATACTGCTCATATTCGTCACGCTGGACACGTCCCAGCGACTCAGGTCTCCATCGAAGGCTTCAGCGACATTGAACATACCACGCATCGACGTGACACTAGAGACGTCCCAGGCACTGAGATCGCCATT
>CAYYHN010000547.1:0-3870 GCA_964471245.1 uncultured Rhodothermaceae bacterium
GCACCAGTCCCGGCTGCACGCGCACCCAGCGTTCCTCTTGGTTGACCTCCAGCGTCTGGTCGAGATAGCGCGAGAAGTCGATAACCAGCGCCTCGGCAACACATTGGCCCGCCAGCGACGAGCCGCCGCCACGGGGCAGCACGGGAATGCGGTGGTGATGCGCCAACTCGATGGCCGCCTGCACATCGTCGCTGTGCTTCGGGATCAGCACGCCGACGGGCATCATCTGGTACATGCTGGCATCGGTGCTGTACAGGCCGCGCGTCATGGCATCCATGCGCAGGTCACCTGCTAGGCGCGGCCGCAGCGTGGCGGCAAATTCGTCGAGCAGGCTGGAGGTAACTATCGTCGAAGGCATACAAATGCCGGAAGAATCATAATCACAAATGGTGAATCGAAAGGTACGGCAGATTCCAACGGCATGGAAGAATACGGCGTGGAACGAAGAGGAATAGTGCCAAAGAGTATAGCCACGCGACCCATGCCGCAGCAGGCGCAAAACGCCTCCCAATACGCAAGGGAACGTCCTCCAACGATGACATCGGGGCGTTAATGAGGCGATTCTTGCAGAAGTCTTGTATAAAGGCATAGCTGACAAGCGCGAAGTCTTGTACCTTTCCACTTCATGCTTTCGGTCTTTATCCCACGACGGGGTTAACTCAGCTGTTCATCCTATTTGATCTCATGCTACAACTCGCCCACCGTTCTGCTGTCTTGCTGCTGCTGTTTGTCGTAGTGGCTAGCACCTCCATGAGTGCGTATGCACAAGATGAACCACCCAAGTACGAGTTTCGTGGTGCATGGATTGCTACAGTGCTCAACCTCGATTGGCCGGTCCGCACCGTGCCCCCGAACATCCAGCAACTTCAACTGACCGACATGCTCGACAAGCTGCAAGCTGCGGGCATCAACGTGGTCTTCTTTCAGGTGCGCTCCGAGACCGACGCCATGTACGACTCGCCCTACGAGCCGTGGTCGTTCTGGCTGACAGGCGAGCAAGGGCGTGCGCCGCAGCCGTTCTACGATCCGTTGGCGTTTGTTATCGAAGAAGCCCACAAGCGCGGCATGGAACTGCATGCGTGGTTCAATCCGTACCGCTCCGTGCGGCAGGTGGGCAACTACACCATCGATCCCAGCCATGTCTCCCAGCAACACCCGGACTGGACGCTAACGCTCGATGACCTCATCATTCTCAATCCGGGCATCCAAGAAGTACGCGACTATATCACGACCGTGATTAGCGACGTCGTGCGCCGCTACAACATCGACGGCGTGCACTTCGATGATTACTTCTATCCGTACCCGCCAGATCAGATCAGTTTTCAGGATCAATTCGAGTACAACGACGACCCGCGTGGCTTTACCAACATTGGCGATTGGCGGCGCGACAACGTCAACCTGTTTGTCCAGCAAGTGGCTGACAGCATCAACGCCATCAAGCCGTGGCTCAAATACGGCATCAGTCCATTTGGGATCTGGAAGAATGGCGTGCCCAATGGCATCATCGGCCTCGATGCCTACAACGTGGTCTATGCTGATGCCGTGGCATGGTACGAGAATGAAAGCATCGACTACCTGACGCCGCAACTCTACTGGCGACTTGGGGGCAACCAGGATTATGCACGGCTCGCCAATTGGTGGGAACAGCAGCGTAACGGACGGCACCTATACCCGGGCCACGGTGTGTATCGAAGCGATCGGTCTACGTTCTCAGGCACGCTCTTTAGCGACCGGGAAATACCCAACCAAGTCCGGTTCAATCGAGGCAATGACGGCATTGATGGCAGCGTGTTCTTCCGCGCCAAGAACATCACCTCATTCCCATCAAAAGGCTTTGCCGATTCGCTGAGCACCGATCTGTACCGCTATCCTGCACTCACCCCACCAATGGCGTGGAAAGACCCGTTCGCCCCAGACGCGCCGACGAATCTTGTGGCCGCCGAGGCGGGTACCGATGAAGTCGTCCTGGCATGGACGCCCCCTGCTTCATCCGACTTTACGCCAGCGGCACGGCGCTACGCTATCTACCGCGTTCGTGCAAGCGTCGAGCCTGATTTCAACACAGCGATGGATGACGCCCGCAACTTGCTTGCCATCACGGGCGAAACGACCTACACCGACCGCCCCGGTATCGCCACCGATCTATATTACTACGTCGTCACGTCGGTCAGCGCCAACTCGATTGAGAGTGCACCAAGCAATGTGGTTTCTCTGTCCGGCCGCGCTACCAATGTAGAGACCGCTACGCAGCCGACGGGCTTCCGCCTCTTTGCAAACTATCCCAACCCGTTCAACCCCACCACGACCATCGGCTTCGCGCTCGACCGTCCGGGAGCTGCGCGTGTGCAGGTTATTAACGTATTAGGCCAAGTAGTGGCGACATTGTTCGACCAGTCGTTTGCGGCGAGTGGGACGCATGAGGTCCGTTGGGACGGTCGCTTTGCGAACGGACAGGCGGCACCAAGCGGGACGTATTTCTACACGTTGGAGTTCGATGGGCAGCGCGAGACGCGCACCATGGTGCTGGCCAAATAGTACCGCTCAGAAAAAGTAGATAGGGATCAAAGTGCCTGTGACAAATTGGTGTCATAGGCACTTTGTATGTTTGGAACAGACGATACAATCATCATCAACCCACCTGATCCCATGCGTAGCGAAGCCACCACCGTTGCCGAATACCTTGACGAACTGCCCGAAGAACGCAGTGCTATCATTGCCACCCTGCGCGACTTTGTGTTGGAACACTTGCCCGAAGGGTACGAGGAGTCCATGAACTGGGGTATGATCTCCTACGAGATTCCGCTTTCGGCGTACCCCAAAACCTACAATGGGCAGCCGCTGGGCTACATTGCGTTGGCGGCCCAGAAGCGGCACTATGGCCTCTACATGATGGGCGTTTACGGTCGCCCCGAGGAAGAGGCTAAGTTGCGCAACGCCTATGACGCGGCCGGGAAGAAGCTGGACATGGGCAAATCCTGCATTCGGTTTAAGAAGCTGGACGACCTCGAATGGAGTGTGCTCGGCGAACTCATCAGTGGTACATCTCCAGATGCCTACATCGCACATTACGAAGCTGCACGAGGCATCACATCTGGCTAAAAGCGGTTCCACCCCAAACAAAAACAGGCGCACCGCCCCGTAGCGATGCGCCTGTTGTAGGCTTGCTGAATAGCGTCGGGTGTTACCGATGCCGTTCGAGGTACTCGATGCGCTCCCGTAGTGGCTCCACTGCCCTGCGTACCGCGCGTTCGACGACGTCTTCGAGGGTTTCGGGCGTGACGGTGTGCAACTGGATGTCCTGTTCGTGTTTCTTGCGGCGGACTGCATAGCCAAGCATCAAGAAAATGCCGACGAGCAGGATACCAACGATGAGAACGATAAGGAGCAGTTGAAAGACTTCCATGGATACGTTAAAAACGCGGGTGGCAAAGGGTAGGTGGTTCACACCGAAGGCCGCCTTGCCACATGGGTATTAGCGTGGAGGCCTTAGTCGGCGAGGACCGGTTCAGCTTTGGGTTTGGGAGCCGGGGTCGGCATGTCGTTGCCGCGCGGCGTGAAGGACTGAATCCCGGTGATTTCGCGCCCGAGGATCAGCCCGTGAATGTCGTAGGTGCCCTCGTACGTATTAACGGACTCGAGGTTCACCATGTGATGAATCACGCGGTATTCGCCGGTGATGCCGTTGCCGCCCAGCATGTCGCGGGCTACGCGGGCGATGTCCAACGCCGTGCCGCAGTTGTTGCGCTTGGCGAGGGAAATCATCGCAGGCACCGCTTCGCCGCTGTCCTTCAGTTGGCCAAGGCGCCATGCGAGGAGCTGCATCTGCGTGATCTCCGTCATCATGTTGGCCAATTTCGTTTGGATGAGTTG
>CAYYHN010000548.1:0-3865 GCA_964471245.1 uncultured Rhodothermaceae bacterium
CCTCGTATGTTGAGGAAGGTTACCTCATCGTCCCTGATTTGCAGCAACGCACGCAGCACATCCTGCGCTACCAACTCTCGCTCATTACCGACGTCAACGAGCGGTACCGCTCCCTCAAGACGACTCATCTTCGCACGGTGAACGCTGGCATCAAAGCTTCACCACGCCAACTCAAGCTGGAACTCATCGCCTCCTGCGATGACCTGCCGAACCCTGCTACCTACGTCTGTACCACCGACCTAGACTTCCCGTTCGAGGAAACTATGCTGCCCATTGCCAAGCGCAAGCTGATGCAGTACCTGTTCCGCCACAGCGGCTCGGCGTGATTGCGTTTGGGCGGATGGGAGGTTGGGTGTATAGGAGATTTGAGGCGGGTGGGAAATTTAGGCCGTGGAGAAGTAGGGGACGTTTGAGGGGGCTGGGGAGTTTGGGCGGTTTGGGAGAGATTTTTAACCCAAAGGCCAAAGGCTAACGGCTCACTCAAAACTCACTTTCGTCGCGCCAACGGCGGAGACGCCAGTTGGCGACGGAGTCAGGACGGATGAGGAGGAAGTTGACGTTGCCATCGCCGCGAAAGACGTCCCCGGTTTCGAGGGTGATAGTCAGGTTGAACGACCGGATGACCTGCGCTTCGGTTTGAGATGGCACGGTGTTTTGGCTGAGGATCTGGTTCCATTGGAGCCGGATGAGGCTGGCGTTTTGGAAGAGGCGGCGCGTGGACTCAAGTTCTTGCCCGAATCCCCATTCACGGTCGACTTGCGCGTCGAAGTCCTGCCAGATGAACCGGAAGGCTGAGTCGAGGAGTGGTTCGTAGAGCGAGAGGTCGCGGAGTTCATAGGCGTTCTGGAAGTTGGTGAAGAAGCCTTCGATGGTGCTGGGGTCGCCGAGGAGGTCACCAAATGGGTCGCCTTCTTCCAAGGACGGAGCAAACGGATTGCATGCGCTGATGCTGAGGCTAAGGCCAACAAGCAGTACAACCGGGAAGATGAGGCGAGGAGGCATGAACTACGTACGGGCGCGAGGCAAGTGCATGTTCCGAGCGATGGCGAAGACGCGGAGTCCGGTTGTGACGCCTGCTGCGAGTAACAGTTGCACGCCGTCGGGTATTGGTGTAAACGACAGCAGCCAAAACGCAAGGCCACCCAGCAGTGCGGCGGTCGCATAGAAGTCTTTGCTGATGACAGCGGGTACTTCGCGCACGAGCACATCGCGTAGCACGCCGCCGCCACTTGCTGTCGGCCCCGCCATCATCACCACGCCAATCGGGCCGAGGCCAAACGCTGTTGCCTTGGCTGCTCCAATGGCGGCAAACACACCCAGTCCGATGGCGTCGGCCATAAGCATGCGTTGCCACCGGGGTGCAACGTGTGGTGCGCCGAAGAACACGACGATACCGCCGAGGACACACGCCACGAGGAAAAACTCGTCTTGAAAGACGGCCGGTGGCGTATCACCAAGCAGCACATCACGAACCAAGCCGCCGCCTACACCAGTCAGGATGGCCAGCACGAGGATGCCGAGCACATCGAGGTCATGGCGGACGGCCTTCAGGCCTCCAGATACGGCAAAGACGAACGTTCCAATGAGGTCGAGGGCGTAGAGCACAGACGGGACCTAGCGGATGCGCAGCATGGTGCGCCGCGTCGTGACTTCACCAGCCGAAAGCTGAGCGATGTACAGCCCACTCGGCAGGTCGGTCGCCGGGAACACGACGGCATGGGTTCCGGCGGTGTGGACCTGTCCATCGAGCAGCCGCGCAACCTCTTGGCCGAGCGCGTTGTAGATCGTCAGCGTGATGGGGCGGGCATCGGGTACGGTGAAGCTGAGCGTCGTCTCGTCATGGAACGGGTTTGGCCAGTTCGGTGCCAACGAGAGCGTTTGAGGCAAGCTGGCATCAGGCGTGTCATTGTTGGTCGGGTTATCTGCTGAGACCCCGAAGAAGGTCAGCAGGCGATCCATAAACATGGCACGGGTGCTGGGTTCGTTGCCGTCCGTCAGGGTGCTCAGTGTGTAGGCCATCGCAAACGTTTTTTGCCCAAACGAGCCTTCATGCTGTACGCCAACGGTGCCATAACCGGACTCGACCAAACTTGCCACGCCCGTTGCCGATGGCGTGAACAGGTCGATGTAGGTGGTGCCGGTTTGGGTCGAGCCTGTGAACGTAAGTCCTTCGGTGAGCGTCCCCGCTTGGCCTTCAAGCTGTCGGACGGGCGTGGAACCTTCTGCGCCATCCGTCGCTGAGGCAATGCCAAAAGCGTTCAGGAGAGCGCGGTTATTTACTTGGTCGAAGCCCAGCACATCGCTGCCTTCCAGATAGACGTTGCCGCCCGACTGGAGGTAGTTCAGCACGGTCGAAGCGATGCCAGCATCCATCTCTGTGATGAACGAGCCGTATTGCCCAAAGGAGAGGAAAACGGCATCGTAGCCGACCAGCGACATGTGTGGGTTCTTGGTCCGAGTGTAGGCGGTGCGGTAGTTGTTCGCCGTCAGGTAGTCGCGGAAGTAGGTGCCGCTGTAGTCCGTTTGTCCTTGTTCGCCTTCCCACACGTAGACGCCGTCGTTGACCGAAATGAGGTCTTCGAGCAGCAAGGTAGCTTCCTCGGTTCCATCCGTCGCGGTGAGGCGCACGCTGTAGAGGCCCGGCTCCGTAAACGTCCAAGTTGGGTTTGCCTCTGTGGCGTCAACGGTACCGTCGTCCTCGAAGTCCCATGCCCACGTGGTGGCTGCGTTGCCGCTTGGCAGCGACGTCAGGTCACTAAATGTGACGGTGAGGTCCGGTGGGCCGCTGGTTGTGGAGGCAGCAAACTGCGCCCCAACCATGCCAAGGTAGCCGCGTTGCCGAAAGGCTTCGGTGATGGTGCTGCGGTTCGCACCGCCAAACAGCGCCTCGTCGGCTTGAATGAAGGCCATAGCTGCGTCTTGTTGCGTTGAGTTGCGCCCGGTCATGGCGATGGCTTCAAGGAACAAGCGGTCGGTCGTCTCACGGCCAATCGTATCATAGATCTCCATGAGTGAGGAGGCCCACATTTGTCCATCTTGGTGGATTTGGCCAGATAGGTCTTCAGGATAACTCGCATCGTAGTTGGCAATGCGGCCATTCCAGAACTCGTTGTGGCCATCCCAAGGGAAGACCCAAGCATATTGCGCATCTTCTGCGGCCCACAGGCCAAGGCTGCGGGTGTAGGAGATGGCCCAGTAGTCGCCGATGCCTTCGCCCAAGTCGCCATTGGTGGAGAATTGGCCGTTGGTGAGCCAATCGTGGAGGCCATGCCCTAGCTCGTGCCACGTCACGTGTGCGTCCTCGGCATCATCTACACCGCCTTCGCCCATCGCGAGGGCGCCGTCGCTGGGGGAGTAGTAGGACTGGTCCGCTCCATCGGCTCCATGCGCGTCGATTCGCACACCGCCGCTGTATTGGTAAGGCGCAAGGCTGAAGTCCAACGTCTCGTTGATGTAGCGCATGGCCTTGTCGATGTGGTAGTAGACGTTGGCGGCTTCAAAGGCATCCTGCTCGCGGGTGTAGGACCAGGCATCGGTGTCTTGGCTGAAGACGCCTTTGAAAGGCGCATCCCAATCAAACACGGTAGCATAAGGGCCATCGAGTGTATAAGTCGTGCCATCGAAGGAAATGTCGCGCAGCGTCACTTCCGTACGGGCAGCGGTAAGCTCAGGTGAGTCGGCGTCCATGTTGTCACCGTAGGCGCCGCCATAGCTTGCTTGGGCCGCCGAAAGGGGGTCGGGGTCAAAGACGAAGCCTGTGCCGTCGACGCGGCGCACGAATGGCGATGCTGTGGACGATAGAGGCCTAGGTTCTGCTTCGAATGCCGTGTGGTTATGATGTGCGTGATGGTGCGATATGTGAGGG
>CAYYHN010000549.1:0-3863 GCA_964471245.1 uncultured Rhodothermaceae bacterium
TGACTCCGGAGAGTCCATGTGTGATTTGGGTTCCATCATTCACTACGGTTGGTGTGATCTAGACACAGTTGTGGACGATTACAACCAGATACAAGAGCGTTACGCCTCGTAGTCTATCAACCACATATGATTACGTGCCGCACTAGCCAAACCTCCCTCACGCAAAAGATGGCCTTCTACACACACATCGTATGCATAACGCATCTGGCGTGCGCATCGTTCAGCAGGCATTTGACCTTCGCCAGTTCCTAATCCGGGGCATGCAATAGACCTAATTGGCTGATCGCTCGTAGTACTATTGTGGCGATCAAGCGCACGTAGCATCGCTCGAAATGCGAGATATGCATATACCGTGTCTTTTACAACCATGGGGACACGCATGGTGGGCGCACTGACCAACCACGGGATTTGTTCATGTTGTGTTGGTACGATGATGGCTTGTCCTACTGGTAGCTCGCCGTCATACTCTTTCAACAAGACAGATCTTACAGCCTTTTCAAGGTGCCAGCCAAAGTGGAGACTAAGGGCAAGGTCCAACCCGCCATCCATGTAGCCAAAACTATTGGCCGGACTTACAATGGTATCCGTCTCCTCAGCTAAAATATCGCCGTGTACGACCTCGACCATTTCGCAGTCTTGAAATTGACGTTGCCATGCGTCGAATAGCATGGATTGCTGTGCTACAAGGCGTATATGGATGTGATGGAGCGCGATACGAGTCATGGAGTTGATACGTCAGGAAACATAGTGCACGAATAGGCACTGCGAATATAGGAAGATGTCTACGCATCTCCGCCTGACATGAGCCACTACCTACTCCCAAGCCAAATCCATAGGTCGGACCCCTTGGCGATGCTTCTCGAAGCCAAAGAACGTCGGCTCGAACGGTGTTACATAATCCACGTTAGCGCGTTCGGGAATCTGCGCTTCGAGGCCAAGGCTCCAATACGTTGCATTGACCAGTAGCCGCCGGAGGCCTTCGCTTTCGAGATCGACGGACGCGCCCATAGTGGTGAAGAAGACGCGGGCGGCCGCACCAGTTGGCGTGGGGTAGTGCCGCATCCATGCGATAGGCATCAGCGACTTGTCCAGATTGGGTGGCGCATCGGGTGTCATGCCTGCAAGCGTTTGGCCGTGCATTACGACTTCGGCGTCATCGGGCAGGCTGCGAATGCCGTATACGTCGGTTGGTCCCCAGACATCTTCGACGCCATTCGTGATGGGGTGATCGTCCCAAAGACCATCTACGAGACCCCGTGTGCTCTCCGTGCCGTGCCCACCGTGGTGGCTGACCCATGTCTCGCCAAAGACATGTTTGCCGTAGCCGCCTTTATGTCCATCGGTCGTTGCGCGAAAATCGAACGCGGCATACGGGCTATCGGGATGGCGGGTGTAGTGGAACGGATGCGATGCCGTGCGCAAGCCGATGACCGGCTTTCCGCTGTGGGTAAAGTCGATGATGTGCTGCATGTCGGCGTCCGGGAGTTCGCGGAAGCGTGTGAACAACACCATCAGATCGGCATCGGCCAGCTGCTCCAAGCCCGGGATGTTGGTTTGCAGCATAGGATCAATTTCACCTGTCTCCGGATCGATAGCGAAGAGGACTGTACATGTAAACCCATGATGCTTGGCAAGAATCTGCGCCATCATAGGCATGCCTTCTTCCGAGCGGTATTCCTCGTCACCCGTCACAAAAACAATGTGTTTGCCCAAACCGGGGCCTTCTTGGCCTTCGTATGTTACCCAAGGCTCATAGGCTGTTTGGGCGTTCGTACCACAAGCGTAACCGAGCACGACTAGCACAATCGAAAGTCTTTGAGTTATACGCATCAGGCTGACTCGTTTCGTAAAAAGGGCGTATCGTCGCGGTAAGGTATCCTATTCACCTCTCAGTTGCGTCTTGCGTGATGAATTACCCAGTGCGGTGCTGACCGGCTTGCCTCTTTTGCAGGGTAGAACCTACCACACGCTGATGCGTACTCAGCGCGCCTTTGCATTCCTTTGTACTTATCTCGTCGCTTGCCATGCTTACGCGCCGCTTGCTTCCTCTGCTGCTGGTGTTCTTCGTGTTCGCTTGCACAGAACCCGCGCCTACGCCAGAATCCACAACATCCCTCCGCCCAATCGCCCTAGAAGGCCCACAGCCTGATCCCTTTGGCGACTACTGGTATCAAGGCAAGGCCGAAATCACAAGCTACACGCTGGAGCAAGCCCGCTACGGCGAGATTCACGACGGTACAGCCGTGCTCATCTTCGTGACCGAGCCGTTCTCGCGCACGAAGCAGGTCAAGCTCGACTACCCCGACCGTACGCCCGACGATGCCGTCAATGTGATGAAGGTCAACTTCACCAAGAACTTCCTGACGGGCGTCTACCCCTACTCGATGATGATGTCCGCCTTCACACCCATCGATCGGCAGCGCGACCCACGGACGCTGAAAGTGACGACGACCTCGCAGGAATGGTGCGGCCATACGTTCACCCAACTCAACCTCCGCGAAGACGGCTACAACGCACACATCTACTCCTACTTCGAAAGCGAAGGGGACGAGCAAATTGACTTGGGCGACGTACTTGTAGAAGACGAACTCTGGAACACGATCCGCCTTAACCCCGACGACCTCCCGACGGGCGAAATTCAGGTGGTACAAGGCACGCTGATGCAACGCCTTAGCCACACCGACCTCGCCCCACAGAAAGCGCGCGCAACCCTCGCAGCGCACGCAGAGCGGGACGACCTCATGGTTTACACGCTGGCGTACCCGAGCCTCAACCGCACGCTCGCCATCCACTTTACGCGCGACTTCCCGCACAGCATCGAAGGCTGGACGGATACGCGGCGCGCAGGCGCTAGCGAACAGACGACGCGTGCCACCAAGAAGGAGCGGCAGATGATGGCCTACTGGGGCCTCAACGGCACTGCCGACGAAGCTCGCCGCGCCGAACTCGGGCTGGACTGATGTCCGAAACGAAGAGACGAGGAATCAGGGAAACGAAGATCGCCTCATAGTACACTCGTTTCTGTCTTCTCGTCTTTCTCTCCCTCTTTCTCCCTTTCACTCGCTCCTAAAACATGGCTAAACCCGTAATCCTCACAGTCGACGACGACCCGCAGGTGCTGCGCTCTATCGCGCGTGACTTGCGCAAGAAGTACGGCAAGGACTACCGCATCCTCCGCGCCGATAGTGCCCACGCAGCCCTCGACGCCCTCCGCGAACTGCGCGACCGCGACGACCCGGTGGCACTCATCGTCTCAGACCAGCGCATGCCGCAGCTCGACGGCGTCGGCTTCTTGACGGAGGCGATGAAGGACTTCCCGGCAACGAAACGCGTCCTGCTGACGGCCTATGCCGACACCGACGCCGCCATCGCCGCCATCAACCAGTCACAGGTTGACTACTACCTGCTGAAACCGTGGGACCCACCGGAGGAAAAGCTCTACCCGATCCTCGACGACTTGCTCGCCGATTGGCATGCGTCGTTCCGGCCGGGCTACGAAGGCCTTAAGCTTGTTGGCGACCGCTGGTCGGCGCTGTCGCACCAGTTGAAGGACTTCCTTTCGCGCAACCACGTGCCGTACCAGTTCTACGACGTGGAGACAGCCGACGAAGCACAGAAGCTACTGGCTCGCGTCGAGGAGAACGTGGCGCTGCCGGTCGTCTTCCTGCCCGGCGGTGAAAAGCTGACAACGCCGACGCCGACAGAGTTAGCCAGTCACATCGGCTTGCAGACGCGGGCGACGAAGCCATTCTACGACCTCGCGATCATTGGCGGCGGCCCAGCGGGACTGGCGTCGGCGGTGTACGGCGGTTCGGAGGGGTTGCGGACGGTGCTTGTCGAGCGTGAAGCGCCGGGCGGGCAGG
>CAYYHN010000550.1:0-3860 GCA_964471245.1 uncultured Rhodothermaceae bacterium
GTGAAGACCCAAACACCTGCGCGTCGTTAAGGAGCACCATCAGCTGCAAGCTGTTTAGCTCTTCGCCTTGACGCGCTAGCGCTCTTGCACCGTCGATTCGCGCCTCCGTCAAGCAGCGAACTTCGTTTAGCAGGCGATTACGAGAAGCTTCCGCTTCTAGCCGCGCGGCCTCATGTCTGCGCGCATCGGCAATAGCGGATTGCTCCGCACCCTGAGCTTGCTCTACGTGCCGCTCCATCTCTGGAATCTTGGCAGCTTCCAAGCGCAAATCATCACAGCGGGTTTGTAGTTGGGCCTTTTCATTGAGCAAGAAATCCCGCTCTTCAACCAAGTCCGCGATAGTCGCTGCTTGCTGCGCTGCGTAGCTTGTCGGGTCTTGGCCAATAAGTACTTGGGGAATGCGCACAGGGTACGACTCGAACACGTCCACCGACAAAGAGCACGGGCCGTACATGCCGTGTATGCACGAGGTGTTAGTAGTGCCACCGGGGCACGGCCGAGTAACCTCGTGCTTTTCTACCCCCACCCTCTCGACCATCATAAGGGGCTTCCACCCTTTGCCAGTCCACAGCTCCAAGTCGTCGCCGTTGACGATTTTCAAGCCGCCCAGGTCGGTGCTAATCCTCTCCACACGTAACTCCTCTGTCCAAGCAAACGTAGTGCGTAGCCTCTACGGCCTCCACCACCGCAACCTGGGGGATGTTCACGCGCACCTCAAGGTGGCCGTTATACGCGCGGCCATTCGACAGCGGCGTGTGCATTTGGAACACCCCCTTTTCGCGGTCAATCACGGTGTAGTCATCCCCCTCAACTAACTCTTGTCCGTTGATGACAATTTTCAGCGCACGCGGGCCAAGCCTTCTCGTAGCGTCTTTCACTTTTTGGTCGTCGTTCATAGCTCCGCCTCTTCAGTTGAAGACAAGCGAAATACAGCGTCGTTACCTAGGAATTGGTTTTCCAAAAACTGCAAAGAACCAAACCAAGTGCCCTCCGCAGTCGATACTGCGTCTACTTCCATATGCTGGTTGTAGGAGGCCCACCCTACTTCGCCAAGCGCCGCACACCGCGCTGCCTCCAAAAACTTGCGCCTGTTTACACGCGAGCTAACGCACACAGGGATGTTGTGCAGAAGCGCGCACAACAGCGCACGGCGCATAGTCGCCCAAACAGCCTTTAGAGGCGTGTACCCCTCGCTCTCAAAAACGCGCTTAAACAGCACGCGGTCGTGAGTGCAGCACTCGCAAGGTGCTAACGCTCCGCTCTTAAGGTAGAGGGCGTACCCATGTTCGCTGTACGACCGTGAGCATTCAACTAAGACGTACCACTGTGTAGGGTCTTTCTTGCGCGCTTCCCACGCAGCCTCATGGTCTTTCTCTTGCGCCCTCTCTAAAGCGTAATCTTCAAAAACCTGCTGCCATGCCGCAGCGTGCTCGCGGGGGGTGAAGTACTCGCGCTCAACGACCCAACAAAGCATCTCCGCATCGCACTCGTAATCGGGGTATGCAGGCGGAGAATACTCGTACCGCGCGTACACCCAAAACGCCTGCCCGGGGCATATGCCGTTCTGCATGGCCCAGTCGTGCACGGTTTCCCCCTCCGTGATGAAGTCGAGGCCCCCGTACTCGATTTCGTAAGCAAGCGCCGTATCCTCCGGCACCGAGCAAAGAAGCTCAACACAGACGCAGTCTATAGCGTCTATCCACACAGACGGTTCGTAGCTGTACTCTATGCGCGCAGGGATAAGCCACTCATGTTGGCTCAGTTGGATTAAGCAGTCGGGGGAGGGGGAGCCCAAGGCGGCGATACACCTCTTCGCGGATGGCGCCAACATGCTCCAAAGCTTGTTTGCGATTAGCATAGACCTGCCCTATCTCGTTACCCGCCAATGCGAAAATTTCGTCTAGAGCTTCCTTCAGCTCTTCGTCGGTAATCTCAGAAATATGCGCGACCTCGTTTAGCTCACTCATCGTCAACCTGCATTGCGGGTATCTGCTCAGACACCACCTGTTCGAAAGTCAAATTACAAAACGCGCACTTCAGCTTGCCCGGGTTGTCTATGTCGAGGTTGCCCATATAGAACAAGTGCGCAGGCCCGACCTTGCAGCCAGAAACTATCTGGCACTGGAACGGCTGGTACCCCGCACGCTCAGCAAGCTCTTCAAGCACCGCCTGCTCCATGAGCGTGGCTTCGCGGCGCACAGTCGCCATCTGCAGGCGTATCCGCTCTACCTCCGACTGTGCGGCCTGCCACCTTTCCACCTTTTCCTCACACGTGAGGTCTTCAGTGCCGTCTGTCGTTTTCGTTTCTTCGGCCATATTCTAGTAATTGCCCACACCGATATTTTTTACTCAGCCTATTAGCTGTGGCAGGGTGATTCTACGATGGGACTTCCGCCATACACAGAGCACTTGCGTGAGCAACGTGAGCGTGATGCGGAATCTCGTTTGCTGCCAAGAGACCCGGATACCGAGGACACTAAAACGATATACGTCCCGGCCGGTGCGTACAGTCGACGAATCAAGCGGCTAGACGAAACCTGCGTAAGTTTGAAGCGAGAGCTTAGGTTTACTCAGGTGCTTGCCATCGCGTTGTTTGTAGTGGCGGTCACTACCGCGATATTCGCAACCCGTGGCCTCATAACAGCGCCCGACGTGCTGGACCTCATCTACCAGCACGACCGGTACCGCCAACAAAATGAACCCCGCTAAAGCTCCCTGGAAGGGTTAGCGGGGTTCGGGGGTCGAAGTTACGGACTTCGAAACCGTGGCAAGGCTCTACCCTAGCCGGGATTGTCGAGCCGTTCAACCGCGTCCTGCTCTTCAGGCGTAAAGAGGCGCACGGCCTCAGATTCCCACTCAAAATACGGATGGTCGCGCGTGAACACCGACACGCAGACCACGTGCCCGCCCGCCGCCAAAGGGATGCCGCAGCAGTCGCACACGAAGTCAAGCAGCGCAGCCCCGTGCTTCCTAACAAGCCTAGCTTCCTGCTCGGTTCGCAAACCGATAACTCGCGCCCACGCCTTAGCGCACTCAGTGCAGTTAATCTCGCGCTTCACTACGCATCCACCGAGTCTATTACGTCGGTGATTTCGTCGTTGGCGTGCTTCATCGCAAGGGTCTCGGCCAAGAGTTCCTGCGTCTCCTTACGCAGCTCTATCTGCCTTTTCTTGATGGCCAGAATGTTGGTGTAGATGCCAAACGCAGTGTGCAGCACCACGACCACCACAAGAATAACCATCTGCCACGCAGGGATGGTGATTTCAAATTCGAGCATGTACCTACGATTGCCCGCCAGCTCAAAGATTCAACTGGTCAAGCACCTTCATTGCCTTCGCACGAGTCGTTGACTCAATCGTCGCTTGCAGCTCGTAAGACATCCCATCGGGGAGCGTCTCTGGCGAAAACTCTTGCAGAGCTTCGGCGGGGTCCTGCGTTGGAAGTGCGAGGAAAAGAACACTCCCCTTTTTGCCCTGCTTATACGCTTTCCACACTTGCCAGTCGTGCTTATCCATCCGACTTGAGTACCTCTTCAAGGTAGTAACCACAACCCCTTCGTACGCACTTCCAAGAGAACTGCACACCGCCAGCGCTCACTTCCTTGGTCTCGCGCATGGGGTCGCGGCAGTTGGGGCAATTGGGAACGTCCCGTAACCGCAAAAGCGCGTCGCTAACCTTCGCTTGCTCGATGCGGTATTCACGGTGCCATGGGCACTCTTGACCGCAAGGCGGCGGCCCGATAAGCGCAAACTCGCGCTGACAGTGCGAGCACTCAATCGCCACCAAAGCACCTGGGGCAAATCGTGGCAGTCTCCAACGACGTAGGGTGAAGCCTCTCCGTTATCTCCAAAAATCGAATC
>CAYYHN010000551.1:0-3857 GCA_964471245.1 uncultured Rhodothermaceae bacterium
GCGCCCGGCTGTCCTCGCCATCTCACGCCGCTCGCCTGCGAATCCAAAACCTCAATGCCCTCTAAGAGAAGCGAATTGGTTCACGCGGCGTGTCTACCCATGCATGCAAAGATGACATCGCCTATTTTGAATGCGATGTATGCCTTCTCCCTGACCCAAGCTAACGATGCACGTTTCTCGCGGATTCCTTGTCCTGCCTTTACTATTCCTCTGCTTCACGTGTGCGGATCAAACATCTGACACCGTGCACCTTCAGATCACCGCACAGGTCCCCGAAGGCACACCTGCCGTCTATCTTGCGGGCAATCTCGACGCACTGGGACCGTGGCGTCCCGATGGGCTGCGTATGGAAGGTTCGGGCACCGAGCGTACGGCTGAGGTAGAAGTACCTACGGGATACACCTTCGAGTACAAGTTCACACTTGGCACATGGCCCCGGCAAGCCGTCGACGCGGATGGCAACAACCTGCCCAACTACCGCACGGTGGCGACCAACGAGAACGCCTCGATTACGCAAACCGTGACAGACTTCGCCCCGGACCCCATCACCTACCTCGAAGACTGGCAAGGCTCCGGCGTACAAGGGCAGTTGGTGTACTGGTCGGATGTTGCCTCGGCCCATCTCGAAGCACCACGTCACGTTGGCATCTGGCTCCCGCCAGACTACGACGCGAACGCCGACACCAGCTACCGCGTCCTCTACATGCACGACGGTCAAAACCTGTTCGACCCACGCCTTTCCGGCGGCAGCATCGATTGGGGTGTCGATGAGGCAATGATGCAGGGCGTGGAGGCGGGGCTGTTTGAACCCGCTATCGTCGTCGGCGTCTTCAATTCAGATCGGCGCCTGCAAGAGTATTCGCCGTGGCACGACGCGCCCAAGTACGCGAGCTTCCTGCTCGAAGAGCTGATGCCCCGCGTAAACGCCGAATTCCGCACGCTGACAGGTCCAGAACACACATTCGTCATGGGCTCGTCGATGGGCGGACTGCTCTCCTTCTACCTCGTCAAGAATCACCCCGATGTCTTCGGCGCATGCGGCTGTGTGTCGTCGCATTTCATCCTCTCCGATGCCGTCTACACGCAATACACCACCAACACGACGGGTGGCGACCCGACACCGTATCTTCTTCAAGACATCGCGGCAGGCGACCAGATGCCATCCTCCGTCCGCGCCTTCTTCGACTACGGCACCGTCGGCCTCGACTCGCTCTACGCACCCCAGCACGAGGCGCTCCATACGTGGCTCCTTGACCAAGACCTTACCGAAGGACGCGACTTTATTGTGCGCGTCTACGAAGGTGCCGACCATAACGAAGCTTCATGGCGCGCCCGCATGGACGACCAACTGGCATGGCTACTGGCCGAAACGACACCTTAACGTACGTTTGGCCCCGCAGGCTCGCAGTTATAGACGAGGAATCGAGGAACGAGCGACAGCGTTGACGACTTATCTTCGTCTCTTTGCCTCCTCGATTCTTCGATTCAATGCAAAGAACAGCCGCCCTCACTCATACCGCAAGCTATCTATCGGACGGGCACGGGCGGCGCGCAACGCGTGGTAGGCCACCGTGCCCAGCGTCAGCAAAGCGCCCAGCACCGCCGTCAGCACAAACAACGGCGCTTGCAGGTCGATGCGGTAGGCGAACTCTGCTAGCCAACCTTGGCCGAACAGGATGGCGATAGGAAATGCGACGAAGCACGCCACCAGCAGCAGCACCGCATAGTCGCGGGTGAACAGCACCAAGATGTGGCGTGGCCCTGCACCAAATACCTTGCGGATGCCGATCTCCTTCGTGCGCTGCTCGACCATGAAGGCGGCCAAGCCAAAGAGGCCGAGGCACGCAACCAAGATGGCCAACCCGGCGAAGAGGGCAAACACTTGAGCTGCTTGGGTCTCTTGCTCGTAGGCTGCCTTCAGATCATCCGAGAGGAAGCTGTAAGCGAAAGGACGTGCTGAACCAAGCGTGGCCCATGTGGCTTCGAAGTCGTCGAGCACGGGCCGCACGTCGCCCGGGCTGAGGCGTACACCGATCTGCCAACCGGAACCGTCGGTGCGGTGCGCCATCATTAGCGGGTCGATGGTGCGGTGGAGCGAAGCAAGATGAAAGTCCTGCACCACGCCGACGACCTCGCGACCATTGACGACTTGGCCGATGGCTTCGTCAGCGCCCTCCCAGCCAAGCAACGTCACAAAGGCCTCATTAACGAGCGCTTCTTCAGCTGTCGTTCCGGTCTGTAAATCACGTCCGGCGACCAATGCCAGATCCATTGTCGTTGCAAAGTCGGCATCGATGTTCGGCTGGGCGAATTTGAGCTTCTCCTCGGGTGTCTCGCCATTGATGATCATGAAGCCATTGCTGAAGGCATTTTGGCCCGGCAGGGCGCTCGCCGTAGCTGCCAATGCCCGAGGATGACGCAAGAGTTCCTGTTTGATGCGCTCCGCCTCACCTCGCAACGCCCGGTCTTGGATCTCGACGATGACGACCTGCTCATGCGCAAAACCCAACTTGGCCGACTGCATGTAGCGCAATTGCTGGATCACGATCAGCGTAATGGCAACCAGCGCCAGCGACGCTGCAAACTGGAACACCACAAGCCCACGCCGAAGCCATCTGCCACCGAAGGCCGAGGTAAATCGCGTCCGCAGGATGACAGCAGGCTGGAACGCCGACAACACAGCAGCCGGGTACACACCTGCTAACAAACCCACGAGCATCAGCACTCCGATGAGCCCCGCATAGATTACCACATCCACCGTCATGCCCAGCGATAGCGATGTCGAGGCCACCTCGTTGAAGAACGGCAGAGCCAACACCAACAGCCCAAAGGCAAGCGGCACGGCCAGCAGCGCGACCAGCACTGTCTCGCCAAGAAACTGCGCCATCAGTTGTCCACGCCCCGCGCCGAGTGTCTTGCGTACACCCACCTCGCGGTTGCGCCTTGCCGACCGAGCCGTGGCTAAGTTGAGGTAATTCGCACAGGCGATCAGCAGCAGCACCACAGCCACCGTCAGAAGTAGCGTCACGTAGCGGCGATCACCTTGCCGTGGTGCATCGATGCTCGAAAAATGAATGTCAGCCAGCGGTTCTAACCGGACGTCATCGACATAGCTTTTGGTTGGCTGGATATCGGCGAGGATGTAGTCGGCCAAGGCCGCGGTGTCGGCCTGCGCGGTGAGCAGCGCGTACATTGGCTGGCCGCAGTCGGTGCAGAGCGAAGTCTGCTCCAGCGAGATGTGCGAGATGACGAGGTCGAATGTGAAGTGGGTATTGCTCGGCACATCGGCCATCACGAACCCGACTTCCATGTCGAACTCGTCCCGCCACAACCCGATAGGCAGCCGCTCACCGATCACGTTGGTCGTCCCAAACAGCCGTTGGGCAACAGATTCGGTCAGCCCGATGACGTTGGGACGTGCCAACGAGGCTGGGTCGCCCGCCAGCACCTCGAACGAGAAGATGGTGAACAAGTCTGGTTCCGAACACACCATCGAGAGATCGCCATAGACCGTACCACGCCAGACGATCTCATCGCGGCCGCAGTTGTTGAACTTGGTCGCGGCCGTCACATCAGGGCGCTCGTCGCGGAGTTTGGGCGTCGGATCGCCTGCGACGTAGCCATGCCACTCCTTTACATCAAAGCCACTCTTATTAATGAGCCGCACAATGCGGTCGCGGTTGGTGTGGTAGGTATCGAAGCTGAGTTCGTACTGAACATAGAGGGTCGCTAATAGGACAGCTGCGATGCCAACTGCAAGCCCAAGCAGGTTAATGACAGCATATAGCGGCTCGCGCCGCATTGTGCGCAGGGCGGTCGTGAGATAGCTTTTCCACATGGGGTCGGACAGGTATGGG
>CAYYHN010000552.1:0-3855 GCA_964471245.1 uncultured Rhodothermaceae bacterium
GATGTATTGGTAGAGCGTTTCTTGATCGAGCATGAAAATAAAAATGTGGGCGTTATGAGGCCGACGGCTGATGTTCCGGAAAGATACGGCCAATGTGCTCCTCGCCACGTGCCTCGGCCAATTCGATTTGTCGCTGGCGCTCACGTGCGCTGGCCCGCTTCTCGTCTGTCAGCGTGTCGTGGCATCGTGGGCAACTGACACCGACTTCATACGCGTCCGTCAATCGATCATTTGGAGAGACAGGAAAGTGGCAACTGTAACATAATTCGTACGCACCGGGCTTAAGGTCGTGATCAACAGAAACGCGGTTATCAAAGACGAAACATTCGCCGTGCCATAGACTGTCGCCAGTGGCAACTTCTTCCAGATATCGAAGAATTCCGCCATTGAGATGGTACACTTCCTTGAATCCGCGTTGTAGCAAATATGAGGTCGCTTTCTCGCATCGAATACCACCTGTGCAGAACATCGCCACCTTAGTATCTGCATCTGGGCTGAGTTGCTCGTCGACGTAGGTAGGAAAATCGCTAAATGCTACCGTGTGGGGGTTCTCGGCCCCCTCGAACGAGCCCATTTCCACCTCGAAGCTGTTGCGCGTGTCGATGACCCGCACGTCGGGACGTTGGATCAGTGTGTTCCATGCGTGCGGCTCGACGTACGTTCCTACACGCTCGTTCGGATCGACACCGGGCACGCGCAGGGCCACAATCTCCCCTTTCAACTTGATCTTGAGTCGATGAAAAACAGGTTCCTCCGACCAAGAAGTTTTGTAGGGCACATCACCAATGGCCTCTTGACCGGAAAGCCATGCGAGCACCGTTTGTACACCGGACGCCGCGCCCGCGATGGTTCCATTTACACCTTCCGACGCCAATAAGACGGTCCCTTTCACCTCATGAGCAGCGCAGATCACACGAAGAGGGACTTGAAGCGCTTTGTATTGAGGCAAATCGACGAATTTGTAAAACGCGGCTACCATGAACGGCGGTGTGCGCTGCATTTCCATATCTTCGTGCACGTCCATTATCTCCTGCATCCCAACTACTATTGCCTGATTCAACCAATCATTCAACATACAAAAGCTGTCACCTCGTTACAGCGTAGATCTGACCTCTCAGCGATTTTTCATGCCTATTGTGGTAGAATGTGTTTGGCAACTCGAATTTCATCTCCCACAGGATCTGTTCGAACCCTTCTCGACCGATGTCGTGCGGCTATGCCTCATATAATGAGGCCTGTTGTCCCGCTACGCACCTCAAAATCGACCAAGGAGGCCATTGAAAACCTCATTGATGCTCCATGCAACCTTGTTACTGAAGAGTCTCAAAGAGCAACAAACAGTCGGAATGCGTGTACCCGTGTCCTTGCGAGGCGACTTCGCCAGCAAGCTTGGCTGAGCTTGTGGGTCGTGTTACTATGCACCCTTTTGTCCCAACAAGCAACTGCTCAAATTCCACCACCAACTGAGGGCCATGTACGCGGAATGGTGTGGACGCCTCCCGCCACACCCGAGGCCGCGTGGATCGAGTTGCGCACGCTGCGCGATATGGGCTTTACAGCATTACGTACCCCCTTGCTCACCGATACGCTATTACTAGCCTATGGTGATACACTTGGCCTCTCCTATTATCAAGACCTCCCCGCATACTGGCTACCTTCTCCAGCCTATGCAGAAGCACTGCCTACGTTGCTGCCTCAGCTTACGCGGGCACTTCGGACCGCGCATCGATATGCCTCAGCACGCCACTTTGGCCTTGGTACGTTCCTAGACACCAGCGATGCGCGCACATGCGAGGCGATCCGGTCCTTAGTTGACGAAATACAACGCATAGGCCCTCCTAACAGCCAGAGTTACTACCTCAGCCCATTCGCCTCCCATGACAAATGCCATGCGGAGGTTGACCTTGTGCTACTTGACGCACGTCCTGCCAACAACGCGGCGCAACTCCTTGAGTCGTGGCCTCACCCTACACTTGTTGGTCTTGGCAACACAGGCTGGTATGTCCGAGACGACCAAGCTAATGGACGCAATGTGCCTAATTCGCCAGCATGGCAAGCCCGTCAGTTCGAATCACACATCCCTGACCTTTTACGGCTACCTATTCCCGTTTTTATAGCACGATGGCGCGATCTCCCAATAGACGCCCCCCACAGCAATCCACTTGGCTACGCTGATGGCTTGCATACCTTGGAAGGCACACCACGTACATCGTTTTCCGTTCTACATGATATGACGATGGGCGTAGCGACAGCTTTTGCCTTGCCCGCTGCGCCGGAGCCAGCACCAACAGGGCCTTGGCTCATCCTGATGGGTTGGGCTGTCGTTTTGTCCATAGCCATATTGTACGCCGCATCCCCTCGTTTTCGATATACCATGCCGCGGTATTTCTTCGCCCATGGCTTTTACCGCGAAAGTGTTCGCGAAGGACGTGATGTACTACCCTATGCTAGCCTTGTACTTCTTGTGGCGATGGCCTGTGCTTTCGGCATTGTCGCTGAAGTCTTGCTACGCACGTGGTACCCACTCGCTGCTACCACACATGTGCTACGCATTAGTCCCACTGGCCTTCAACACTTTTTGCGCAACCTCTTTGAAGTTCCAGGCTTAGCGACGGGGGTCTTCGGCTTGATTTCTGCCGTAGCCACCTTGGTATGGAGTCTGTTTTTTTTACTAGCTACCAACGGACGTATGCAAGTGAGTCAATCACTTATGCTCGCTGTGTGGCCACGCTGGCCGTTGTTGCTTCTGATGATTTTTGCCCTTGTACTTGCAGAACGAGTGATGTCCCCGAATGATTGGCCAGCCCTTCTGCTGTTTGTGTTTTGGATAGCTACATGCAGCAGCGCTTTCGCACGTACGTTGTTTGACCAAAACCGCATGATGCCCTTAAGCTTCAATGCCTCGTTACTGCTTATTGGGACTCATCTCATTCCACTAACTTTCTTAGGACTCGGTACACTTGCCCTTGCTTTTCCCGGACAAGTATCGTTCTTGCTGCACCTCCTTATTCGGTCATGAGGGATTCCTACCCATACCATTCTGATCAAGGCTTCATGGAACGGACGGGCTCTTCACAGCGTGCAAGCGGGTCGGTACGCAGCGTTTCCCTGCTTCTGGCTTATTTTTTGATACCTGCGGCCTGCGTCGTGTTTTCAGCATTTTGAAGGCTCGACCTGTCATTTTGACATAGCTGAATTTACCAGCCTATGCAAACGGTTTTGCCTCGTGGCAACCGTCTCTATTTGTGATTTATCCACGCCCATGATCGACTTCATAAAGAAACTCTTCGGTGACAAAAATGCGCGTCAGTTGAAGCGACTTCAACCTCGCGTAGCGTCCATCAATGCCGAGTTTGAAAAGCTAGCTGGCCTCACCGATGAACAGTTACAGGCTAAGACGGGCGAATTTCGCCAGCGCATCCGCGATGCTGTCGAAGAGATTGAGGCCGACATCGTCGAGATCAAGCAGCAACTCAATGGCTACATCGACACCGAGGAAGTGGGTGGCGATGGCCAAGGGAGCCAGCCTGTGCCGCTAACGCGCGAAGACCGGATGCGACTCTACGAAGAGTTGGACGACCTCGAGCAGGAGTGGCTGAAGACCGTCGACAAGACACTCGACGACATGCTGCCGGAGGCCTTTGCCGTAGCCAAAGAGGCCTGCCGTCGCCATGTTGGTAAGACGTGGGAAGCGGGCGGCCAGACCATCGAGTGGAACATGGTACCGTACGATGTACAGCTTATCGGTGGGATGGCGATCCACGATGGCAACATCGCCGAGATGAAAACGGGTGAAGGGAAAACGCTAGTGGCTGTTGCCCCAGTTTACCTCAATGCACTCGTCGGGCGCGGCGT
>CAYYHN010000553.1:0-3855 GCA_964471245.1 uncultured Rhodothermaceae bacterium
CTTTACTCCTTAACCTAAACCCAATGTCACCATGAAAAAGAACATGGGTTCGATCGATCGTATTCTTCGCGTCGTTGTCGCCGTTGTAATTGGTGTGCTGTACTTCACTAACGTCATCAGTGGCACCGTCGCCATCGTGCTTGCCGTGCTCGGCGTAGTGTTCATCTTGACGAGCCTCGTCAGCACGTGCCCGCTCTACATGCCGTTTGGTCTTTCTACACGCCGCTCTGACGGATAACTAGCGCAAGTTGTATGGCCCGCCACACAACTTGCAGTATGGATAGTTTTATAGGGATGGAAAGGGTGGATAGTTTGGTACGCAAACCGTTTCCTTCTGTTTAGCCTCTTCAAGCATCCATCCTGTCCGCTCCATACTCCCGACCCAAGTTGTACACAAATTGGGTGGATTATCGCCGCGCTGCAGCCGGTTCAGCTACGGCGGTTTCGGCTGTGATGTCGGCTTTCGGCTCGGGGAGCATCTTCTGCACCATCCACGCCATCAGCAGGATTGCTACGGCGCCGAGGATGGTATTGCTCAGGTAGCCGTATTGGGTGTAGAGAATCCCTGCAACGAAGGAGGCAATCCCCATCCCAATCTGCCCAATGGAGATGGCGAGGCTCATTAGCATCCCGCGTCGCTGCGCCGGGACGAGTGCACTCATGAGTGACTGTAGCGGGCTAATGCGCAGGGCTACAGCTACCATGGCAAGTGCAAATAGTATGTATGCCGAGATCACACCTGTTGTGAGGTAGGTCGTTCCGATCATTACAACAGCAAACCCAATGCATGAGACCAGTACAAGGGGTTTGCGGCCGACCTTGTCGGAGATCGTCCCGGCATTGGGTCCGGTGATAACGTTAGCGATGCCACCCACCAAGAACAACAGGGCGATCTGGTTGCTGGAGATGCCGACGAAGTCTTCAAGCCACGTCGGGAGGTAGATAACGTAGACGCCAATGCTGAAGAACATCAGCAGATAGACGATGGCGGCCGGGAGTACGTATTGTTCGTGCAGGAGCTTCCAGTAATTTTTCAGCGCCCGTCCAATCGTCAGTCGGTTTGCATCCCGTTCTACATTCGGTTGGGGCACGAACCACCAAACAAGTAGCGCGGCAAGTCCCATCGTAATGGCAAACATAAGGAAGGGCCACCGGAAGCCAAACGCCGATGCCAGCACTTTGCCAATAGGAATGCCTACAATCTGGCCGACGGCGATGCCACTCATCACCCAACCGTTGGCCCAGCCCCGTCGTTCGTAGGGGAAGTAATCGCCTACGTAGGCTACCACGGCTCCGCTTAACACACCGCCCGCGATCCCTGCCAGCGCACGCACCGAAAGCATCCCGAAAAAGGTCTCTACGATGCCGTGGAGCATCAGCGCGAAGGCCATGAGACTCGTCCCCATCAATAGGACTAGGCGCCGCCCAATCTTATCGGAGATGGGGCCGATGATGAAGGCAAAAGCCCCAAGCAAGACGGTGTAGGAGGTAATGAGGGTACCCCGAAGCGCCTCGGGGATGTTGAGCGCCTCACCAATCTCAGGAAGAATCGGCGAGACGATGATGACCTGGCTGCTAGCAGAAAACATCATCAGCCACAAGGCCAGCAGGATCAGGTAGTCGTTGGTGGGCTTTTGGGACAAAGGGCTACACTCCGGTGTCGAGGTAAAATATCTGTTACAACAGGTAAAGGGGGCGGAGGTTTCGTTTTCCGGGCTACGAGGTCAGACGTACGGGGGTTGCTGTGGAGCACATCCTCAAGAAAGCGAGCACATATTGGGGGCATTCATCAGGATCAAACAAAGCCTTCATTGTGCCTGCACAGAAGCACAATTGTTATCGGTTTCGTAATGCAAGAGTAAATGGTTGTTAACATTATCCTAACATGACCAGCGTAGGTTCAGCCTCGTCTCTCTTCGTGCCCACCCCCCAGTATGGGCGATGCCGCGCTGTACAAGTCGCCACGAAGCAGCCAGCATTCGACCCTCCCCGAGAATTCTACGGTTCCAAACGTAACCTGGCCACCAACAGTTTATGGATACATCTACTATGGGGCAACCCATGCGCACATTGCTGGTAGGCGCGTGCCTCCTCTTTGGCAGCCTGCTCCTCGCTCCTGTTGCCCTTGCCCAATCCGGTAGCATATCCGGTGTGGTTGTTGATGCGGGCAATGGCGAAACACTGATCGGTGTAAACGTTCTCATCGAAGGCAGCACCTTTGGTGCCTCTACGGACCTCGACGGTCGCTTTTCAATTGCCAACGTCCCTGCTGGGACGTACGCTGTCGTTTTCTCCTACATCGGCTACAACCAGACTAAAGTTGAAGGTGTCGAGGTGGTTGAAGGTAACGTGACGCGCCTCGATATGACACTGAGTGAGCAGGTTCTCGAACTCGAAGGTGAAGTTGTTGTCGAGGCTGTCGCCATTCGCGACAATGACGCCATTCTACTCAAGGATCGACAGAAAGCCGTGGCGGTGAGTGATGCTATCGGTGCTGAAACCATCAGTCGTTCAGGTGCAGGTGATGCAGCCGCTGCCATGACAAAAGTGACTGGTGCATCAGTTGTGGGGGGGCGCTACGTCTACATCCGTGGTCTTGGCGACCGCTACACGAACACAACGCTGAACGGATCGACCCTGCCAAGCGCCGATCCTGACCGCAAAGCGTTCCAACTCGACCTCTTCCCGTCGGCCCTGCTCGAAAACATCGTCACGCTGAAGTCCTTCACCCCTGACAAGCCGGGCGACTTCAGTGGTGGTCTCGTCGATGTCGCAACAAAAACCTTCCCCGAAAGCTTTACGCTTCAGCTTTCGGCTTCGATCACGTACGACGAACTCGCAACAGGCGCAAGTAACTTCCTGACGTATCCAGGAGGCGATGATGATTGGCGCGGCGTGGACGATGGCACCCGTGGCCTGCCGGGTGTCTATGAAGACAAAGACCCGACGACGCAATTGCCTACCCAGCAAGACTTGCGCGACGTGCGCGTGGATAACGCTGTGCGTGCTGCCCGTGCGGATTCGCTAAACGACTTTGCCCGTGCTTTCAACGGTGTACTCGCACCCTCACAGGATACGGCACCGGTAAACTACAGCTTCTCATCAGCCATCGGCGGCCAGACCAAGATCGGCAGCATGCCGCTTGGGTTTACAGGTAGTCTCACCTACGGCCGCAGCTACACGTTCTACGACGACGGTGTCTTCAGTCGCTGGCAGCTCGTCGGTGGTGGCGTGGATGATGTAGACAATTTGACTTCCGACACCTACTTCGGCCCTGATCCTGACCTTGACCTCATCTCGCGGGCTGACCCGCTGGAAGCCCCGCAGTTTGTCAACATCCGGGGGACAGAAGAAGCTAACTGGGGTGCTTCGGGAACACTGGCGTTGCGTCCTGCACCCAACCACGAATTGAGCGTGACGGCACTGCGTACGCAGAGTGGCCAAAGCCGCGCTACCTTGCTTGGTGGTTTCCGCGACCAAAATGCTACGGCTACCTTCGTCACGCGTGCGCTCGACTACCAAGAGCGTGCGCTCCAGACGTACCAATTCCGTGGTGAGCACTTCTTCCGCCCGGTGACCGTCGAGTGGAAAGGTTCGTTTGGGCGCAATACGCAGGAAGAGCCGGATCTTCGCTACGTCTCGACCGTCGAGAACACGCAGACGGATTCGGAAGGTAACCTCTTTACGACGTTCAGCCTTGGTGGAGGGAACGCGCCGCCGCCGCAGCGTTTCTTCCGGGACCTCGAAGAGGAAAACCTAGGTGGAAAGCTCGACATCTCGGTGCCCTTTAAGCAGTGGAGTGGCATTTCATCCAAGTTGAAGGTCGGAGGCTCGTATGATGATGCTACCCGTACC
>CAYYHN010000554.1:0-3855 GCA_964471245.1 uncultured Rhodothermaceae bacterium
CTCCACGCCATCGAAGAGTCCCTTCCCGTCGTGCACGACGCTGCTCGTCTTACCGTGCATGAGTTGCGGCGCATACGTCACCGTCCCGCCAAACACTTCGCCAATCGCCTGATGCCCAAGGCACACACCCATGATCGGGATCGTCGGCCCCATCGTGCGTATCAACGCATTCGTAATGCCTGCATCCGCTGGACGCCCCGGTCCGGGTGAGATGAGAATCCCTTCCGGCTGCATCGCCTGAACATCTTCCACGGTAAGCTTGTCATTACGCACGACCTCCAAATCCGTCGTCCCCGCCGCCACAAGGTGGACAAGGTTGTACGTAAAGGAGTCGTAGTTGTCTATGATGAGAATCATTTGGGTATGGGCGTTTGGGAGAAAGGGTGTGTGGGAGAGGTAGCAATAGCCTAACGCCATCGTCTCACTTCATTCCCACCAGTATCCTTACCCTTGATGCAGGATGTATTCATTTAATCTATCTCCGCATAAATTCTTGTCTTCCCATACCCCCAAACTCCCATACTCCTACCCCGTTACGTAGTAACCAACCCCACCGCTTCGCGGACAGGCTCCATGAACGTTTCGGCTTTGGCGCGGGCGGCGTGGGCGCTGTCGCGGAGGATGTCCATCACGTCGTCGGGGCGTTGGGCGAGGTCGTGGCGGCGTTCGCGGGCTTCGGCAAAGTAGGTGTTAATCATGCCGAGCAGCTCTTTTTTGGCGTGGCCGTAGCCGTAGCCGCCCGCACGGTATTTCGCGGCGATTGCTGCTTGCGTATCGGCGTCGGCGAAGAGCTTGATCAGCGCAAAGACGTTGTCGGCATCGGGGTCTTTGGGGGCTTCGAGCGGCGTCGAGTCGGTGACAATGCTCATCACTTTCTTCTTGAGCGGCTTGCCCGCGTCGAAGATGCCGATGGTGTTGCCGTAGCTCTTCGACATTTTGCGGCCGTCAAGTCCGGGCACGACGGCCACATCTTCGAGGATGTGCGGCTCGGGGACGGGGAAGATTGGTGCATCTTCGGGGCAGAACGTACGGTTGAAGGCCTGCGCGAGGTTGCGACTAATCTCGATGTTCTGCTTCTGATCGGCCCCGACAGGCACCAACGTGCCGCCATAAATCAAGATGTCGGCGGCTTGGAGCACGGGGTAATTGAACAACCCTGCGTTGGCCGTCAAGCCCTGCGCCACCTTGTCTTTATACGCAACGGCCTTCTCCAGTTGGCTGACCGGCGTCAGGTTGTAGAAGATCCATGCCAGTTCATTGACCTGCGGCACATCGCTCTGAGTGAAGAGCCGCGCGCGGGAAGGATCGAGGCCCAGCGCGAGGTAATCGAGCGCGACATCGATGGTATACTGGCGTAGCGCGGCAGCGTCTTTGATGGTCGTCAGCGCGTGGTAGTTGACGATGAAGAAATACGCTTCATCGCGTACGTCCGTATCGTTTCCTAGGGCGATGTGTTGGCGCAGGGCACCAAAGTAATTGCCCAAGTGGAGCGTCCCGGAAGGCTGGATGCCGGAGACGATCACGCGGGGGAATACGGTTGCGTCCGCAGCAGACTGCGGGGCAGCGGTGGTTTGTGTCATGATTCAGAGTACTGGGCGACGCCCTTTAACTTACAGGCGCGCGGCGTCGCGTAGAAATTTCAGACGGCGTTCCGCGTTTTCATCGACGACGCCGAGGATGGCGCGGGTTCGCATATGGTGCTCAATTTCGCTTTCGGCAGCAATTGCTTTGCGAAAGTCGCCTTCGAGTTCAGTTAACGCGTTCACGCGTTCGGCATCGGAGTCGCCCACGTTGAAGTTTTCGAGTTCGAGCTCGGTCCCGTTGTAAGCAATGCCACCGTTACTAAAAACGGTTTCCTTCAGCTTTCCGAGATCGGCGCGGGAAATTTTCATTTGGGCCTCTACCCCTTGACGCACCGCCGCGTTGGCCGTATCGCGCTGCAAAGCATAGTAGCTCATGTTGAGTTCGTGGTGCAGCTTTACCAGCGGGTTAAGACGTTCGACGGTCTCTGCGCGGGTGATCGTGCGGCCTGCCCAGCCTTTTTGCAAAAAGAGGTCTTTGATCATGACATCATGGGTTGGTCGGATGGTCGTGCGTGCCCGGTATGGCTTGTCTCCCAAAATGCACCAGGTGAGTAGTCAGGCACATATTGTTCAAACAGGCAAAAGGTAGGCATCGGAGCTAGGTTTAGAGCCGCCAAGGCACGAAAAAACGGAGAAACGTTAGCGACGGGTGGAGGTTCTGCTTCGATGCATATCGCGCTGTACATTATAACAGTCCTTCGGCGGCCATATGGATGGCTTGGCGGAGCGCCCCAGCTTTACTGCGCGTCTCCTCATATTCGAACGTCGGATCGCTATCGGCAACAATGCCCGCGCCCGCTTGAATGTAGATGGTTTGGCCTTTCACCATCATCGTGCGGATGACAATGCAGGTGTCCATGTTGCCCGAGTAATCGAGGTAGCCCACCGCTCCACCGTACACACCGCGCTTGGTCGGCTCTAGTTCGTCGATGATCTCCATTGCCCGCACTTTGGGTGCACCGCTCAACGTCCCAGCAGGAAAGCACGCAGCCAGCACATCCATCGCACCAAACTGCTCGGCCAATTGGCCAGAGACTGCCGAGACAATGTGCATGACGTGCGAGTAGCGCTCCACGAAGGCGTACCGTTCCACATGCACTGTGCCGTACTGGCTGACACGCCCAACATCATTCCGGCCCAAGTCGACCAGCATCAGATGCTCTGCGCGTTCCTTTGGGTCGGCCAATAGATCCGCTTCAAGTGCAGCGTCTTCGGCTGGCGTTGCCCCACGTTTACGCGTTCCGGCAATAGGCAGCACTTCGACTTTACCATCCTCGACGCGAGCCAAGACCTCCGGCGAGGAACCCACCAGCGTGCAGTCTTCAAAATCAAGGAAAAACAGGTACGGCGAAGGGTTCACCTGCCGGAGCGCACGGTACAAATTGAATCGATCCCCAGTGAAGTCCATCGCAAACCGCTGCGAGAGCACCACCTGAAAAATGTCACCTTCGTAGATATACCGGCGCCCTTGCTCCACCGCCTCAGCGTACGTCTCTGGTGTCATGTTGGCGCGCAACGCCTCGCCCACCAACTTCACCGGCTCAGGCCGCGGATACGTAGCCGACGCCAACTCGGCTTCAAGCTCTGCTATCCGAGCTTCGGCGTCGGCGTAGGCTGCGGCCACATCGGTGGTCTCGTCGATGAAGGCGCTCGCCATCAAGATGAGTTGATGCTTCACGCGATCGAACGCGACGACCGTGTCGTAGAAGCACCAGATGGCATCGGGCACATCCACGTCGGCGGTGGGCTGGTTGGGCAGGTGCTCGACGAGGCGCACGGCATCGTAGCCGAGGTAGCCGACGGCGCCACTCGAAAACCGAGGGAGACCCGGCAGCTTCACCTCCTCGTAGCGCTGCATCAATTCACTTAACACCGCAAAAATATCGCCTTGAGGTTTCGTGCCATTCGCCAACACGGCTCCCCGCTCCTCCACAGCAACATCCTGCCCCCGCGCCTTGACGATGCGATACGGATTCTTACCGAGGAACGAGTACCGCGCTAACTTTTCGCCGCCCTCCACCGACTCAAGCAAAAACCCATAGCGCCCAGTTTCGCGCATGATGAGGTAAGCCGACACCGGTGTCAGCAAGTCGGCGCTGAGGCGTTTGTAGACAGGCAGGACAAATCGCGTGCGGCCTTGCTCGCGCTCGGTCTGGATGAGGGTGCGGAATGTATCGCGGGTTAACATGATCGCTATCCATTCGAGGCCTGCTGGGTAAAATTGCAGGCGTAACCTATCTGTATTGGCAAAAAAAAACCTGTCACCGTCGGG
>CAYYHN010000555.1:0-3855 GCA_964471245.1 uncultured Rhodothermaceae bacterium
GAAACGTACGACAGCCTCGGCCTCGACGGCACTGAGTCGTTCGACATTCCCGTTACCAACGACGTGCAGGCGCGTCAGTCGCTCACCGTCACCGCCACCAAAGCCGACGGCACGCAGGTCGTCTTCGACACCGTCGTCCGCCTCGACACGCCCGTCGAAGTGGAATACTACCGCCACGGCGGCATCCTGCATTACGTCCTCCGCGAGTTCCTCAACAGCTCGACGGTCGAAGCGTAAGCTGCCAACCGATCCCTAAAGCAAAACGCCGCGTCCTTTCGAGGGCGCGGCGTTTTTTAGTTCGGCGACGTACGCTAAACAAGTTGGGGCTCAAAGTACAGACGCAATAAATCTTTTGCCTCAACCGCAAACATAGCAATGGTTTGTCCCTGCTTATCAGCGAATTCAACTTCATACACGCCATCAGTCCATTCTTCCACAATGATACCGACTTGGCCTTTCGGAAGGCCTTGCTCAGGCACATCTTTCAGCAGTGCAACAACATCGAAAATGGTGAGGGTGTGAGTCATAGAGTCTAGGTAAAATCAAGGCACGGAAGCCGCAAAACTAGACACTTCCCGAAAAAGCAACTAGCAACTCATTGATATATATGTCAACTATTTAGTACGCGAGCCGTGGGTTCTCCCTTCCGAGAACAGGTGAGTCGATTGCCAGTAATAGTTACATTTTTTATCTGTACTCAAGTTATTTAAGCGGGCACCTGGCACATCGTGGATCCCGTTGACGGACACATTTCCCTAAAATCGCTTGACACGACACTCGCCATCGCTACGTTTTTTGAAGACATCGACTTTACGGACGTGCCGCAACAGCCTGCTAGCACGTGAATCGTAGCTGCCCATTTGCCTTGTCCATGCCCCAACTTTTTGTTCGCCTCTATGCTGTTTGTGCGGATGCTTCCGAGACAACGTCGGCCAAGGAAGCCTTGCTCCAAGCACTTGCGGACTTTGAGCCCTCCTTGAGAAATCCACCCTACCGCTATTACAAAATCCCAGGCTATGTTGGGTTCGACATAGACTTGGCAACAGCGACTGTCAAGGCCTATGATGCACTGCAAGCACGTTCGGCAGCAGGTTGGTATCTCATCGAAGATGTGTACTACAGTTCGGCGGTGTGGAACTGGACTGAAGGGCTCGTTTTCCTTCACCCAAACGTCCGATGGGCTGAAATCCAATTCGACACCTACACTAGACCATGAAAATCACCTGTACCTGCGGCGCGCTGATCATCGACCAAAGCGATGGGCTTCCACACAAAGCCTTTCTCCTCCCCGACCAAACCCTCGACCCGCTCCTTGATGCGCTCGAATCGGAGGTCATCGACGCAGTGGCAACACGGAAGATTACGCGGGAAGCCGCTTACCACCGCCTGCGTACGTTGCTCAACCAAGCGAAGCGGCCCATGTGGCAGTGCCAAGCTTGTGGCCGTCTCTATATAGACGATCCGTCGTACCAAGCACACGAATTCATGCCCGCCACGGCATCCACCGATCGGCGTATTTTGCGTGCTCAATAGCACATGTTGGCTTCGCGGAACCATCGCTTGCCATCGAGGTGGAGCTTGCCGTCGTCCATCGTCAACACGTATTCGGCGTAACTGCCGTCGTTGTATGTCAGCGTAAGTGCGCCTTGCACCAGACTGCCCGACACGGCCCAGCGACCGCCGTCCTTCGACTGGAAGGCCCCGCTCGCGCCACCGCCGAAACCGCCTGAATTGAAGCTGCGGTAGAACTGCCCGCCTTCGCAAAGCCAGATGTACTCTTCTTCGGTATAGCCTGTGCGCGTGAAGAAACGCGACAGCTTGTACCCGTCGAGTTCAGCGACCCAAGCACCTCCGCTGGCTGCCCTCGCAGGCGCTTCGACACGGAGCGAATTGCTCACGGCCTCTACGGCCGCCTCGGCGACAGCCATGCCATCCGGCGCACTCAACCCAATAAAGAACGCCGCGCTGCCCTTGCTGAGCAATGTTTTAATGTAGCCTGTGACCGGATTGGGCGTCCCGACGGCGTTGTATCGTCCGGTCAGCACAGAATCGGCGACGTGGACGGTGCCCTCGGAGGCAAGCACAATGCCATTACCCAAGTCGATGGGGGCCTGCATCGTTGCAAGTGCGGCAGCGGGGGTCACGTCGTCGAGGCCAGCGAAGAGGTAAACGTCCATGCCTTGTCGCTGCATGACGAGGAACGGGCTGCCCGGTGGCAAGACCGCGATCCACTGCACAGGTACCTCAAGCGATACACCGTAGGTAGGGAAGGACAACGTCGTTGGCCCTGTGTACGGCACACCGGGCTGGACATCTTGGGCGGCTGCAGCGAACGTCCAAGCGAAAACGATCATCAAGAGAATGGCGCGCATCTGGCTGGGGAGCTACGTCTTTGGTTGGGTCCCTGCACAATAGCCATTTCCCACGGCGCACGCAACCAGAGGCTACTTCGGATGCCGCATGCATCTGCCTGTCTACACACGCGGATGCACACCGCTTCGGCTTCTCCATGCGTCGATTCAACTCAAGATCAGACCTTAGGGCTTCTTGTGGAACATTAGCCTTGCAACCTTGCCATTACGAACGCATACGTAACTACGCATGCCGTCACCACAAGGATATAGCCGATATAAAGCACGATTAGTTTGCCAATGGTTCGCCACGCAGAAGCCCCATAGACGCTGCGCAGGATGCGATATTCGTACACAAACATCGCCAGTTGGACAACCACCGAGAGGAGCGTCGCAACCAATGTTATCACGTTGTAAATGCCATCCTCCACGAGCTGATTTGTCCACGGATCGAGCACCACGGAGATGGAAAAGAGGAAAAACCAGATGGCATGAATGTGGAGCGCAACGATCAGGTGTTCCACATACAACCGCTTAGGACGCCAATAGACGCCCATCAGCAAGGCTGCATATGCTGGAATCACCACGAACATCAATCGGGGCAAAAACTCCGACAGGTCTTCGATAGGCTGCCCCTCCCAATTGAAGGAAATGAACATGACATCGGTGCTCCCCATCAACGCGGCCAGCGCAAAGTACAGCACACTGCTGATGAAGTAGAGCCGCAATGGTGAAACGTAGCGTACCCGTTGGCCAGCCAAGTAGGCGCGCGTCAACTCGCTAGGTCGCCGAAATAATAAATGCAGCGTCTTCCAGAGTTTATTCTCGATGTTGAAGAGCGCCTGCGTTGCCTCGGCAACGAGTGTGCGAACCGAGAGCATCTGCGAGGCCACGCGCTGACCACAGATGTGGCAATATGCTCCAGCTAGCACCGCACCACAGTTCGTGCACGTGGTTGTAGCAGGCGTAGATGCCGCCACAGTGCCGACCTTCTGATCTTGTTCGTCCACATCCATGCGGGTGCCCTATCGTTCAGTTCATCACGGCCTCAACAATAGGGAACCAACCTATACGGCGCAACTGCCAACGACTAGCGGGCGATGGGATGCCGCACCTGTCCCTTACCCATCACCACAAACTTGCGCGTCGTCAAAGATTCGAGCCCCATGGGGCCGAAGGCGTGGAGCTTTGTGGTCGAGATGCCGATTTCGGCACCAAGCCCCAATTCGCCACCGTCGGAAAAACGAGAGGAGGCATTAACCAGCACCACAGAGGAACCGACTTCGCGCACGAAGCGATTGGCGTTGCCGAGATCGTTGGTAGCGATGACTTCGGTGTGATCCGAACTGAAGCGGTCGATGTGTGCCACGGCGGCATCGAAGTCGTCGACGATGCGGACGGCTAGGATGAGGGCGAGGAATTCAGCGTCGTAGTCCGCATCGGTTGCGGGCTTGGCTGAGGGGAGCAGCGCTTGGGTGCGCGCACAGCCGAGGACTTCGACACC
>CAYYHN010000556.1:0-3849 GCA_964471245.1 uncultured Rhodothermaceae bacterium
CTTGGTGGGCTAGCCAGTGTCGGGGCCAATGCCAAAGGCGCGTTCGTCCGCAATGGCAACAACTACCTCATCTATGCTAGCGCCCGTGCATACGTCGAAGTACTGTTTGTTTTCGAAGGTCACATCGGCATCTGGCTGGCCCTTGAAAATGGCGACTTCGACGCAGGCTTCGGCTCGAATCCATCGTACGAACGCATGGTCGACGAGGCGCGTGCCCAAGCACAGCAGATCGAGGAAGAGATGAACACGCTCGTCGAAGACCTCGAAGCCGCCCGTTTCGATCCGGCCCAGTTCAATTACACGGCCGAAGAGTTGGCGAAGGCTGGAGCTACCTTCCACGCCTTTAGCCGTGCTTCGCGCGAAGCCAGTGCCGAAAGCATGCTCAGCAGGGAGGCTGTAATGGGCAGCACCCCTGCAGCCTTCCGCATAATGCGCGACCGCGTGATGATCGGCAGCACGAGTGGCCGTCCCACCGACCAGCAGCGTATCGACGCCGAAGACGCACGCGAAGAGGCAAACCGCCAGATTGGCTACGTCAACAACGCTGAACCAGATGTCATCGAACTCCTCAACGAATACCGCGCGCAAGCGATTGTGTGGAATAACGAAGCCGATGCGATCGCCGAAGCCCTCGATGCAGGACAGTCGCCCGTCTCGTACGGCGAAGAAACCCTTGATGTGGGCGGTCGCCTCGTCACTGTCCGTAGCTTTGTCATCGATGCGGCACAAGCCGAAGCCCAAGCAAGCCAACTTGCTGACCTGCAAACAACCGTACGCAGCCTCGGCGCGCTCGACAACGCATACTTGCCTGCCATCGAACGGGTACGCGACAACCTCGATGAACTCGACGCCGTCCTGTATAGTCCTTACACCACGCGCGTAGAGAACCTTGCGAACTACTACGCCAACGCCATCGCGGCCATCGAAGACTACTATGGGCACCTCGCCTCCTTCTACTTTGGCACAGCAACATGGGCCGAGCGCCTCATCACCTCCGACTTGACCCCGCAACGTGCTGGACAGGTCAATGCAGCCTTAGCCGTGCAAGCTTCTCGCGTACCCGATTCGGTATCACGTGAAGCTGCAGCCAACCTTGCCCGCGAACGGCATTACCGTGTAGGCTTGCTGCAAATGGAACGCGAGCTCTTCGTCGATCCTTACCGCTCGGTGGAGCTGGTAGACGGCGTCGAGGCCGCGCAAGCCGCTGCAGATGCCTACCGCGATGGCCTTATGCAGATGAGTGATACACAATTCCGTACATCCTTCATTACCAAAGGAATGGAATACTGGTACCGGATGCATGAACTCGGCCTGCCCATCGTTGCCGAAGAAAACATGGCGTTCTACCAAGACAGTGTCCTTACGAAGTACCGCGAGGAGTTCATCCCATTCCGCAACGCCTACCATGACTTCACCGAGCGTATGCATGGCGTCTATGCCCTCCGCGCTCAGCTGGCAGCTACCCAAGTCGCCATGCTCGATACATACCTGATCGAACGCGATGCTGCGCTACGTGCGAACGGCTACCGCCCAGATCAAGACGGTGTGCAATTGCAGTTGATTGCCCTTCGCGATGAAGTCCAGCAAGCCATCATGCCACCACAGATCACCGCGCTTAATGCCAACACGGCTCCCTCGCAATACCACAACCAGGTTACGCTGGATTGGTCGGCGACACACCCATCGCAAGAAGGCGTCGTGGAAAGCAGCGTACGCATTGCACGCGGCGGCATCAATACCGCGATGCGCACGGTGGGCGAGGATGATATAATGCGCTTCACGGCCTTCCGCCAAGACGACCAAGCGAGACAGCATACCTACAACGTCTGGGTGCGCGCGCGCGGCCCCGGTGGCAACACAGCCACGCGCCAAGGCACGGTAACCGTCTCCGTCGATCCCGGCATCACAACCATTCCTCCAGGCGATATCATTGTAGACGACACCACACCACCCAATCGCCCATTCGTCACACCCGCCAACGCTGCGCACAATAGCGTGCACTGGCAAACCGATTTAAACACGATTGCCTTCACCACTGCTTCGGGCGACCTTGAGTCCGACATTGCTTCGTTCGAAGCGGCCCTCGGTACCCGGTCGGGCACCCAAGATGTGGCAGATTGGACCGTACTCAATGGTGTCCGTCCACTCGGAGAGTACAATAGCTTGGGAAACAACTTTGTACTGGAGACGGCCTTGCGCAATCTGACACTCGTGCACGGCAACCGCTACTACCTACAAGTACGCGCTACCAATGGCGTTGGGCTGCGCAGCAACATCAAACAGCTTGTTATTGGTGTAGATAGCACGGCACCACCCCCACCAACCCTGCGGCGTCTGGCCCAAGGGAGTCGCCCTGTAGATGCCACGACACCTGTCACCACATATGATGCCGTTACCTCTGTGCCGGAGTGGGCAACGGCTATCATCCATGAGCAAACACACGAGGCAACCCAAGCGGTTACCATCAACTGGGTGCAAACAACATGGGACCGGGAAAGCACCCTCGAATGGCATGATGTCGCTCTGACTACACGCAACGACATCAACGGCATCTTTAGCGACGACGGCCCCACATGGCGACGCGGCGACGTACAAACCTTGGGTGGCGAATACAATTACACCCATCGGTTCACGGGCGATGACGTGAGTTTTAGCGATTCGCTCTACTTCCACGTTCGCAGCCGCAACCGCGCAGGTGGTACCAGTTCAGTGTTGACGGTCCCCTACCGTGCCGCCGATCCCTCGCGGCCAACCACACCCCAAGCTCGGATCCGGGCACGCAGTAATGACCTTGTCCTCTACCTGCCCCAGCTCTCAATCGATTTAGAGTCGGACATGGTAGGCTATCAGTACGCCATTGGGACCACGCCGGGTGGCGCAGATGTCCGTGCATGGCCCTCAACCGAAGCGCAGGAGGTCGACTTAGCGCTCAACAACATCCAAACGCTGGTAGGCGGAATCGCGCGCAAAGATCGAGGCGAAGCGCCCTTCAACCTCGTCGTTCCGCGTACCGGTATGCCACTAAGCACCGACCTCTGGGTCAGCGTTCGCGCCATCAATGGACAAGGCACCACGTCTGAAGTCGTGGCAACAGGTCCTGTGCGCTTCACGCCTGCACGTCCGCGTACGCCTGCTGTCACGGCAACACGTATCAAGAACGACGTGGTCAAAGTCGCGGTTCGCAACATCTCTGACACCGAAACAGGAGTTACCAAGGTAGAAACACAAATCACCGACCTGTTCACTCGCCAAACCTTGATGGATTGGCGTACGGTGGCCAGCTACGGACCACCTGAAACGACGCGCCAATCCGCTACCAAGACCTTCCGGGTCGCAGGCCTGAGTACGACCCAAGTTGTCGAGGTGGCAGTTCGTGTGACCAATGCCGGCGGCCGTAGCCGTACCGTCCGCCGTACCCTTAACATCACGGAACCCGCACTGGTGGGCCAAATGCGTGGTACGCAGCTTAACCTCCAAGCGGAACCGATTCCTAGCGTCAATCGGCTCACGCGTTTGGACTATACGATCACGGGCGCAGACAAGCGTATTGTGGGACGTGGCACCCTGAGTGGCAACGCTGTCCGCAGCCAAATACAGGGCGAGACCCTAAAGCTTGTTCTCGATAATCCGGCTCTCACAGGCCAACCACGGGTACGCGTCCAAGTTGCGCTGGTCTATGACCGACTGAACTACACGCTACCTTTGGAGACGGTGGCCTATCCAGCGGGCACCGCCCTCCCTAAGAAGCCGCGTCCGTTCACGAAATAGAAGCGTTTCTTTGAAGATCCATGGCCCGCATGCCTGCGTTTTTCTGTAATCCCTAATGCAGGCATGCGGCCCGCACACTCG
>CAYYHN010000557.1:0-3840 GCA_964471245.1 uncultured Rhodothermaceae bacterium
GGGGCAAGGGTACTGGTCGAAGCCGAAGGAGGGGTGAGGAGATAGAGGTATCGCTATACTATAGTTTTAGGTCTGGACCCCTGCCATCCGATGTGTACTGGCGTTTGAGTGTCCTTTGTGCCCAAAGGACCAAAGGCGTGCCGTCTCCGAAACGCACGAAGCCCGTGGCCCATGCACAAGGCCGGACCCGCTGGGCCGCCATCGGCTACGCCATACGACGACCCTTGTGCTGTTGGCCCACCGGCTCAACGCGCCGGGCTTCCATCCAGCACACCCCATCCCGGAGACGGCGTTGGTGCTCTGTGTGAGCCATGTTGCTAGCTGAGTTGGGGAGTACGATTTTGCCAGTGCCCAACTCCGGCGCATCTTTTTGCATATCTATCTGCAACGTACGTGTGTGCTTTGAATGGGACATGGCGTTTGGTCCCTTCCGTTGAAAGGATAGCAAGAAGGAACAGCGCACAAGGCTGCCAATAGCACACAGCAAAAACCACTGAGTGCGTAGGCCTCTTTATCAGCGCATAAGACTGGCTCACACTGTACCTTTCAACCGCTGAGAGAACCCGCGCCGTCCTTGCATGATCATCCACGCCTACACCACCACACGCCACACTGCGGAGATGCTGCCCTACGTGGTGCATCATTACGCCACCGTAGCCGATGCGCTCATCGTGCTCGACCTCGGCGATAGCAAGGCTGACCTTGCACCTATACTGGCTCGCTACCCTAACACCACATTGCGACCAGTAGCAGAGCATGTAGATGACCCCGCAGCCCTATTACAGGAGCACGCACAGGCCAGCCAAGACCAAGCGGACTGGATTATCCTCGTGCCAACGGATGCGCTCTTGTGGCACCCGCAGGGCGTCCGCAACGTCCTAGCAGCCTATAGACAAGTGGGCATCACGTGGGCCCGCGCCGAACCCATCGGTGCTGTGGCGCCCGCGCCATTTCCTGCGTTTACACCAAGCGCCCCACATGCGGTACTGCAAGCCGCCACACACGGATTTCGGGAGCCCAATCTGGGCAACTTATCGGTCGTACAGGCAAAGCACCTTGATGCATCACCCGACCAGACGGTGTCCTCACCCTCGGCAGCCCTGAAGCAGGTGCGCGTGGCCATGGCATCTGAGACCGTGCCCACCTCGGCCCGCCCGCTCACTGACCTCTTTGTCGAAGCTCCGCTCAACATGCCGGGCGCGGTCGTTCCCACCGGACCATTCGAGGCTGCGCACATCCGGCAGGGCGCCCAAGTCGCCTTCGAAGCAGGACGAACGCACCACAAGGCTGGGCATTCAGCAGACGCCGAAACGCTCTACCGGCACGTGCTGGGCCATGCGCCTCATCATGCTGGGGCGTTAAACCTTCTGGGCCTGCTGATCTATGAGCAAGGCGATGCCGATGAGGGACTGCACCTCTTGGACCAAGCCGCGACGCACCAACCGCAGCGCCCATCCATCCACAACAACCGCGGAACGGTGTTGATGGGCTTGGAGCGTGCCGACGAAGCCGAAGCCGCTTTCCGGACAGCCTTGCGGCTCAATCCGCGCTACGCTCGTGCGTGGTACAACCTCGGCAAGGCGCTGTCTACCCAAGACCAGTTCGAGGCCGCCCTCGAAGCGTACGAGCGCGCGCTGGCGCTCAAGCCCGACTTCCACGAGACATACCTCGCCCTCGCGCAAACGCTGGAGAAGCTGGGACGTCCGGCTGATGCCGAGCAGCTTTTACACAGGGCCACGCAGCACCTGCCTAAGGTCGCGCAGCTATGGGAGTGGCTCGGCGACCTCTATCGCAAACGCGGCCACCTCCCCAAAGCCGCCCAGGCATACCGTCAGGCCGTGCGGAGTGCCCCCAACGAAGCCAGCATGCTCAACAGCCTCGGTGCCGTCTTGCAGATGCAAGGTAACGTACCGCATGCGCTCAAAGCCTACCGCCGCGCCCTCCGCCTCGACCCCGACCTCGCCGAAGCCCGTTTCAACCTCGCCCGCGGCCTCGACGAAGCAGGCGAAGCCGAAGAAGCAGACGCCGCCTACACCGCCGTAGCACAAACCGATACCGATGAGGCTGTTCGGGCACTGAGCCACCAAGCCACGCTGCGCCGCAAGCTCTGCGACTGGACCGACTACGAAGCACGTCGCGCCCACCTCTTTGATGCTGTTCGTGCGCACCTAGCTCGTCCTAATGCGTCTGCCTTACCCGCGCTCTCGTTCCAACTCTTTGACACGCCCACAGACCTTCGTGCGTCGATCGCGCGGCATGCCGCCAAGCAGCACGCCAAGACGGTGGCCGCTTACCGAGACCATGCTGCGTTCGTCCACACCCGCAGCCATCCCAAACGACTCCGCATCGGCTACCTCTCACCCGACTTCCGGAGCCACGCAGTCGGCATGTTGATCAAAGACCTCTTCGCCGCCCACAATCGGGATGCTGTCGAAGTCTATGGCTATGCCCTTATCGACGTCCCTACGGACAACTACCGCCAAACCATCGAAGCCGGATGCGACCAGTTCACCGTGGTGACGCACCTCTCCGACTACGAAGCTGCCCAGCATATCCACGCCGACGGCATTGATGTGCTTATTGACATGGGCGGCTACACCACATACACCCGTACCGGCATCCTCGCGTTGCAGCCCGCTCCCGTGCAGGCCCACTGGCTCGGCTACCTCGGCACCATGGGCGCCAGCTACCTGCCCTACATCCTCGCCGACCCCGTCGTGCTACCGGACACCCACGCCGCCCACTACACCGAAACGCGGGTCTTGCTCCCGGATACGTTCCTTCCGGTATCGTCGATGACCGTAGCAGAGACCACGCCCACCCGCACCGACATGGGCTTGCCTGCTGAGACGTTCGTCTTCGCCTCGTTCAACGGCCCCCACAAAACCGACCCGGCTGTCTTTGGCGTGTGGATGGACATCCTTCAGCGGGTGCCGGGCAGCGTGCTTTGGCTCTACGTTAACGAGAACGCTGCCGCTGAAACCAACCTGCGGCGCACAGCACAGGCGCATGGCATCGACCCCGCCCGCCTCGTCTTCGCTGGACGTATGCCGATGCCCGAAAACCTCGCCCGCCACCACCTCGCCGACCTCTTTCTCGACCCCTTCGAATACAACGGGGGTACGACGACGGTAAGCGCGCTGTACATGGGCAAGCCCGTGCTGACCTGTCCCGGCACCACCTACCTCAGCCGCATGGGGGCAAGCCTTGTGCAGGCCGCAGGCGTCCCCGACCTTATCCAGCCCACACCACAAGCCTACGCCGATGCAGCGGTGCATCTCGCATCCCACCCCACGCAGCTTGCCGATCTGCGTCAGCGTCTCCAACATGCCCAAATGATACCTACCCCGCTGTTCGACCTCCCGCGTTTGGCGCAGCATCTAGAAGCCGCCTACCAGCGCATATGGGCACACCATCACAATGGCGAAGTATCCAGCGTGCTCAAGATAGAAGCGAGTTAGCTGGGCTAGTCAGGATAGGACTTGCTTGGTGTTCGTGGTATGAATGGTCGTTCTAATGTGTGTAACAAAGTATATAGGATGTTTTTCCACAAAGCAAAAAAGCCTCAGTACGTCCTTGATTGAACGGTACTTTACGTAGGCAATTTAGAATACAATTATATCACGTCGTGGATTAAAGAAGGTTGTTATTCTGCTTCAACGGGTCACCTTAACCATAGTGGTTTAGATGCCTTTGCGAAGGAAGTAATGGAGATGCGGGGAGTCGATTAGGTAGGCTCTTATCTAGATCAGAAAATATGAGGATTTATTTTTCTATGTTTTGTCGTAACTATTCAGGAGGGGTAAGGCACGAGTAGATAGCCCGGCTCCTCCAAAGCCC
>CAYYHN010000558.1:0-3838 GCA_964471245.1 uncultured Rhodothermaceae bacterium
CAAGGAAGCGCGGGACCGCGTGCGTGAGCTGCTCGTGGACGGGATGAACGATGAAGCCGTGCTGCAGAAGCTCGACAAGGGCGCAGCCCGCACGTACCCGCTCATCATCGAGAGTGAGAAGGCCGACAGCTTCGGCCGTTGGCTCGCGCGCATTCGCTACCCGCTGCCTACGGGTGGTTGGGCTTCGCTCGCCGACACGCTCATTGACGAAGAGCTAGCCGTGGTCTACTCGCGCTAGCCAAGCGTGCGCTTAGAAAACCAGTACTGCGCGCATTCTTTTGAGCAGAAGTGCGTGTGCGCCACCCGCAGCTCGCCGATGGCTTTGTAGCCTTGGAATTGCGGCTGGGCGTCGTGCGGAGCAAGACAGGGCATGCGCGTACACACCCTGGTACTGCACACGGTACATCCGCGGTGGTAGCTCAGCGCATGCCAGTGCGGCGCCCGGACCTCAGCAAACGTTTTCACTGCAGCTCCTCGTCAAGCACGCCATCTAGGCGGGCGACGGCATCAAACTCGTACCAGGCATCTTCAAGGGTCTTGCCGGTAAACCAGAAGTACTCGCGGACTACCGGGGTTTGGTACAGCCATGGTTTGGTGTCCAGCCGCAGCGACTGAGTAAACGACTGGCCTGAGTACCAATAATCGCCCGTCGTCACCGACGAGTTACTAGCGTAGAACTCGTACGTGTTTGAAGATGCGGAGTCCCACGTCATGTATTGGTACGCTATCGTGCCGCCGGTGGTAGTCGAGTCGCCACTCCAACTAATAGTGTTGGCGTACTCTGTGACCTTTACGAACTCGATGACGCCGGCATCTTGAAAATCGCCATAAGTTTTAAAATGCCCGTACCGGAAGCTGAGCCAATTGAGGTCGAAGTCCCGAGTGCCGGCGTCCTTTTCACGGTCGCGGACTTTAGTTTCTAGGTCAACCCAAAGAGCTGCGATGCGTTTTGGGAAAACCTCTTCTAAGCGGTCTACGGAAATTCTCTCCGTAGGTTTATTGACATCAATCGCGCGAACCTCTTCCACCAAAGCTTGTAGCTCTTCAGGCGATGCGTCTTCAGGAAAGCCCACGAGTTATACGTTACCCATCAATGTCAATATTCTCTGGTAGAGTCCGAGCATGTTTGACCTGCTCATGGCTATTTTTCGTTGGCTGTTTGGCGGCGTACGTAACCACGTAAAGAAACCTTCAGACGAAGCTCCCGACTTTATCGACGACGGTTCGGAACTCGTGCACTCTGAAGACGATGGCACGAAAGCGCTCTCGGAAACGGAAAGCAACACAACCGGGAATGACCAAGCAGGGAATGCCGAATCTGGCGGAGGGGACGCAGACCAAAGCGAAACCGTTCCGCCTGTCGGTCAGCCACCGCTCGACGCGGAGGCAGCTGCTAAAGAAGCAAAGGACGCGCTCCTCGCCGAGCCGTTTGACGGGCCGCTAACGAAAGTCCCGCGCAACCGCGGGGAGGTGTACGAGATATACGGCACGCCGCCCAAGGCGTGGTCAAAGGGTTCGAAGCATCCCCGTGCAAAGCTCCGCACGTTCAAGAATCTGCCAGGAACTTGGAACAAGGCCAAGCCTGGTAAAGGCAAGCTGTACATGCACGAGCTTGTCGGCCCCTACTTGCGGGAAGCGTTGCGGCGCACCGAGGCCGTTCTAGGTGCCGTTCCGATTGTACGGATGGGCTCGTACAATCACCGGCATATTCGCCACAACACGAAGAACCCGCTCAGCTATCACAGTTGGGCTATTGCTGTTGACATTGACAGCAGCCAAAACCGGGGTATCGACCGCCATCCGAAATGGCTCCGCAGGGTCAACCGCAAGTGGGTGGCGTCGGAGCCGTCGAAGGCAAAACGGGGACCCGTGGACCTGCCCTTCACAGCGGGATGGCTAGAGGCGTACCCCGAGGGAATGCCCTTCGAAATGGTGGACGCGTTCCTTTCGGTGGGGTTCACCTGGGGCGGAACCTGGAGTTTTCCCGATGACTTGTGGATGAATCTCGTAGATAAGCACGGGGTCGGATACTCTCCGAAAGAACTTACAGGCGACGATAAAGCCGAATACGATGCCGCCCATGCTAAATGGGCAAGCCGTAGGCGGTACATCGACCCGATGCACTTCGAAGTTATCGACCGCTAGAAAGCGTTCGAACGTGAAGCCAACCCTCGTAAAATTCTTTCTCGTGCACAACGAAAACGAAGAGCTTCAATGCTTCTTTTGCAAGGGAAAGCGTTGCGAGCAGGCTTTCACTGTAGACGGGAATGGCGAATCCCGAATCATTGGTGTGCACAGCGAATGCGCTCAAAAGCATCTGGACAAGATGCTGAGTAGCTCGTAGCCACCACTAAAGTGGCCGCGAATACGTGAGGCGAAAGAGGCTACCGGACACCGACGGGGAGGTACCCGGAGCCCATCACGTACCGCGACCGCACTGAGAGTAACTAAGAACCCTCGGTAATGTCTACCGATATGAACGCCCCGCAACGTGAAATGACCAAGTACATTTCGTCAATGATGCTGCGTTGTACTTGGCAAAGCCCGTTGTGAAGACAGCCGTTACACAAGTGCTCTTCGCGAATCGTCGCTTTGACTTCACCCAAGCCAAGGTCTTGCGACCATCCGCCGTTTTCTTTATCGGTCATCCCGCACGACTCTAGCAGACGGTAGCGCGGCAAACACAACGCTACCGGTAGGGCACTGGTACTGCCAATCGCAACCCTTGCGTAAGCAGCGGTGGTAGTGCGCCTCCCCGATTTCAAACTCATCGCGGGACCATCTGTGCCCCCACAACATGCACGCGGTGGGCATCCCCTGAGGCCCCAGGTAGTACGCAATCTTGCTCGCCGCACGACTGCGCAGGTCCACTACGCGGTACACCTCATGCCTCCGCGAGGGGCTAACCATCCACCCTCGACGGGTGGTGAGCTTCTCATACTCCGCAGAATGCTCTGTGTGGCGGCGGGTCCACACGTTGACTCGCCACCGCTTAAACCACCCCGGCAGCAAGCACCATACGAGGGGGTCTTTCACTTCACAAACCGGCGCAGCAAAATCATGGGCTCGGTGTCGAGCACAGCCACGGTCGCTGCAAGCCCATCGTAGGCGTGGTCACGCATTGAAGCGGGCACGCTCTTAAGAATCTTGGCCCACGCCGTGCCTTTGTAGCGCTTACGCAGAGCCCGCTCTACTTGCTCTTTGCTGGCGTCTTTCCGGCCCGTGACCTTGTCTTTGATTTCCTGCGGGCTGGATTGGTAAATGGGAATGTTGTAGCGGTCGGCGAGAGCGACAAGCACGCCCCACGTAAGCGCCATCTTGGCCGCCGATGAGGAGTTGCGCGGAAAGCTCATGGCTTCGCAGCACAGCGCAATGGGCTGGTACTTGTCGATTAGCTCCACAAACTCACGAGTGATTTCGCGCGCCCGCCTAATGTTGTCATCGGCCGCGGCAACCTTGCGCTTCTTTGCAGACTTGGACGTGCGAATCACGCCCATCGCTTCGACCTTTTCCGCATCAACGCCGATGCTGGTCATAGACCAACCGATAGCGGAAAAGCCTGGGTCCAGGCCCATCGCGTAGACCTTAGTCGTCGGCTTGCTCATCAGGCTGCAGCTTCATTGCCGACACTTGCTCGCCCACGACGTCCATCAGTTCGCCGAGAGTCATATCGACACTGGCATCAGCGACCCATTCAACAAACACTGCCGCCATTTGCTTGATGGCGTCATCGCCGCCGATGTTCCACAGCTTGTTTTGGTGACTGCGGTGGCGCAGGTCGGAAAGGAAAAAGCGGCGCAGGTCTTCGTCAATCACCATACGAACCACCGTAGCCCGA
>CAYYHN010000559.1:0-3833 GCA_964471245.1 uncultured Rhodothermaceae bacterium
CTCCGTCGTCCGAGCGATAGACGCCGTCGCCGTGCGTGGTCATCACACCACGGATAGGCGACTCGCCCATGCCGACGTAGATGACGTTGGGGTCGCTGTCAGCTACGGCAATCGAACCCACAGAGCCCGTCTTGAAGAAGCCGTCTGAGATATTCTGCCACGTCTGCCCGCCGTCGGTCGTCTTCCAGACCCCGCCGCCCGTCGCGCCCATGTAGTACGTCATCGGTTCTGACGGCACACCCGCCACCGCCGTCGCCCGGCCCCCACGGTACGGCCCAATGTTGCGGAATTCCAACGCCTCAAACAGCGCAGGATCGACGGATTCATCTTGGGCCGAAGCGGGACACGCTCCAATCATTAATAAGGCAAGAAGGGAAAGCAGGAGGCGCATGTCAATGTATCGAGAGGTGGAAGATGGTGGGCGTAGGAAAGTAGCGGCTGCGTTGGCGAGGGGCAAGGGGCATGGTGCAAAGGAAATGCGCCATGACGCACGACCCGATCACTGCACGTATATTATGCATATTGCTGCTCCAACGAATCTCCAACTCCGATGCAGCCTCGTACCTACATCTCGCCCTCAGATTATCTTCATCTTGAAAGCACGAGCGAGCACAAACATGAATATGTTGAGGGCCACCTCTTGGCAATGGCAGGAGCCTCTGTGGCACACAACCGAATTACGGCCAACCTCGTGACGCTGCTCAACACGGTGTTGGGGCCTGCGGACTGTAGCGCAGTTGCCTCAGACCTCCGCGTTCAAGTTGCCGAGCACTACTTCTATCCGGATGTTGTTGTGGAATGTGGCGAACCAGACTTGACAGAAACTGAGCCGCCTTCTCTCTTGAACCCTGTGATGTTGATCGAAGTCACCTCGCCCTCGACTTCTGACCGGGACCGTGGATTAAAACTACATGCTTATACAACGCTCACGACCTTACGTGAATACTGGATTGTAGACAGCAACCGTCCTGCGATCACCCAATATCTTCGCAGTGAGGGTGTATGGGTCTTGCAAGCGGTGCTTGGCTTGGACGCGGTTGCCCGATGCGCTGCCCTCAGCATGGACCTGCCCCTGCGCGATGTGTACCGACGGGTGTTATGACCACCTGGATTATTCCGAACGCACTCTCACTAGGCGAATGCCAACACAGTGTTGGAGGATGATATCTGGAACACTGCGAAACGCCACACGCAGGCTGTAGGCGTCACTATGCACAGACCCACCGCGGACTACACGCATACGACGGGTCCCTACTCTAGGCCCTTTCGGGTCGTTGCTCGGTGCACGGGAATAGTAGCTTTCGTCATACCTGTCGGCGACCCATTCCCACACATTCCCGTGCATATCGTATAAACCCCAAGGATTGGCAGCATACTGAGCCACCCCCCTTGTTCTTCCAGGCGCCACAGTGTCATAGGAATGAACAGATACAGGTTGGTAGCTAAAAAAGCGGGCACCATTGCGGAAACCTATACGATCAACAGGATCTTCGTTGCCCCACCAATACGTAGTCCCCTCGACACCACCACGTGCTGCATACTCCCATTCTGCTTCAGTGGGCACGCGATACACAAAGCCGTCATCCAGGGCATTCAGACGGCTGAGGAAGACCTCTACTTGGCTCCAATAGATCCTTTCTACAGGGCGGTTTGGCCCTTTGAATAGGCTTGGATTATAACCCATAACCGCTTCCCACTGCACCTGTGTCACCTCAGTTATCATCATCTCAAAGCCCGAAGTGATCGTCACTTCATGGACGGGCTGCTCGTCAGGATCACCGTCGTTGCTGCCCATCATAAACGTACCTTGAGGAATCCAAGCGAACAGCATCCCCAATTCATTGGGATCACTTAACGAGCCTGCTTCTCTCTCCTCGTTGCTCCTAGGAGATACATCTTCATCTTGGCCCAACGCGGGCCACGCGACCAACAAAAAAAGCAGAAGGAATGGAAGCAGCAGGCTCATGAAGGGGAAGTGAAAATGGTTGGCCTCCGAACTTAGTAGATCTCTCGGAGGATTGCCATGCATCTCTGTTACTTCTGTACTCTCATTCACACACACGATATCGCGTACTCCAAGGCAAGCTGCTTCCTTTTCTTCCATCGCATTACGCAAACACTTGCTTTCTGTTTTGCAAAGTCCTTAACTGCGTTTCTCCTTCATCCTATGCAGAAGCACTTATGCGGCCCTTCTCTCGATTCGCCTCGCTCCTTCTCCTGTGCATTACTCTCAGTTGCACACCAGCCGCCAACGACGACGGCGTCGCCATTGAAACCGTAGCGTTGGAACTCGCCAGCGGCCCAGCCTTCACGCCGACGCTGGATGGCCCGGTGCGTCTCATCAGCGTTGCGCCGAATGGGCCTATGGCGTCGATGGATGACCAGCAGACGGTTTCTGTCACGTTCAGCCGCCCGATGGTGCCGCTGGGTTCGACGCCGGAAGTGCCTTTGGAGACGCTTACCCTTTCCCCTTACGTACAGGGCACCTACCGCTGGGATGGGACACAGACGCTTGTCTTTATGCCCGATACGCCGCTACGAGCCGCAACGGGCTACACGGTAACCCTCGGCACGACACTCGCCGACCTCGAAGGCAACACCATCGAAGAAGCGTACACATGGACCTTCGAAACACCGCGTCCGCGCTTGGTCGCCTCGACGCCCGCCGCAGGTGAATCCTATGCGCTCCCCGATCAGCCCATTCGCCTCGACTTCAACCTGCCCGTCGACGCGAACCAACTCAGCAGCTACATCGGGCTGACCTCAAACGATCAGGATGTGCCATTTACCATCGAAGCCGTTGAGGAGACCGCCGTCTTACTGCAGCCGCGTGGCGATATGGCGCGTGGCAGCAATTACGTGGTCTACCTCAGTGAAGGGCTCACGTCATCATCGGGTCAGCTTGGCATGGAATCGGATGAATACGTCCGGTTCAGTACGTACGGACCGCTGGCTCTGCAAGAAGTCACGCAGCCGTACAACTACTGGGAGGACCCACCCGAAGACCTCGATCCCGAGCGCGGTCTGACGATCAGCTTCAACAATCCCGTGAAGTTCGAAGACCTGCGCCAAGCCCTCACGTTCGATCCGCCCGTGGAGATGCCGCCGGGCATCGAAGCACGCGATGGCAGCGTGAGCACTTCGCATGCGATTCCTGTGGCGTTGCGACCGGAGACTTCGTATACCGTCACCGTCACAGATCTGTCAGATAGCTTTGGCCAAACGCTTGACTCGGCGACGCGCCAAGTCCGCACGCGTGCCTATGCGCCGCGCTTCCGCATGAGTCGGGGGCTCTTGGTCGTCGAAGCTGAGCAAACGACAGCGCTGCCGATCAGCGTAGTCAACATCGACCGCGTGGAGACGGCGATGGAACGACTGAGCTTGGACGAGATCGTGCCAGCGATCCAAGCCTACGACTACGATCACTACTTCGGCGAAATCCCTGAGGGCACACCTTCGCACGAAGCCGTGAAACCGTCGGAAGCGCTCGCCGTCGACTTGCCCCGCAACGCACCCGGCACCTTCCTCTTGCCGATGGAAGCACACCTGCAAAACGGCACGGGAGTCGTCGGGATGGCCGTGACGGTGCCCGAACAAGGGGCTTGGCGCAACAATCGTACGTACGAGGCACTGGCCCAAGTCACACGCCTTGGCCTGAGCGCCAAGTTCAGCCCGCATCAGAACCTCGTCTTCGTGACGACCCTGCAAGACGCCGCTCCTGTGGCTGGGGCCAATGTCCAGATTCGTGACCTCCAAAACCGTGTGGTCTGGTCGGGCACGACAGATGCTTCGGGGCAAGCGATGACGCCCGGATGGGCAGCGCTGGGCATTCA
>CAYYHN010000560.1:0-3820 GCA_964471245.1 uncultured Rhodothermaceae bacterium
ACTCGAACCTACGCCAAAACGGACCACCTCATTTTGCTTATTTGAATGGTATTGAGCCTAAGCCCCAACGCGATACTCCGGCAAACCTTGTTCTTGGCCAAAAAGACGCAACGACAGCCTTCGAGATGCCCCATGTGCCACAGGGGCCAAGCCGGATGCGTTTCCCCTATGCGCTGAGTTACGACGCAGGCCGCCTCGCCGTCGCCGACACCGCCAACAACCGGGTGTTACTCTGGCATCAGGTACCCCAAACGGGGCTGTTTCATCCTGCCGATGAGGTGCTTGGACAGCATAACTTCGATCTCGCGGGCGAAAACCGCTGGGATGCCGTCCTTCGCGACACGCTTTGCTGGCCTTACGGGCTCCATTTGCACGGCCATCGTCTCGCTGTCGCCGATTCGGGCAACAACCGCATCACGCTGTGGGAATGGGACGCTCGTGAGGAGGATGCGGCTTCTCAGAAGGCAATCCCCGCTACAGACTGAAAAGAATTGTCAACATAAATAAAAAAGAACCATGTGCTTAGCCATGCCGGGACAGATCAAGACGATGGATGACGAGCGGCACTATGCGATGGTCGAAGTGGCGCATGTGCGCCGCCGCGTAAATGTCGATCTGCTGCGCGAGGCTGCGCTCGAAATCGGTGATTGGGTGTTGATCCACGTCGGTTTTGCGATGAGTAAAATCAGCGCCGAGCAAGCCGATGAGCAGCTACGCCTCCTTGCCATGCTGGGCGAAGCCGATGCCGCCTTCGAGGAAATCCAAGGATACGCCTTCGACGACTCGGGCGGGACGTAGAGAGGCGACTCGCTGCGCTCATCAGAGGGAGACGGCGTGGGTTGGGGCTCGCTTTGCTCGCGGATAGTGACTCGGCTGTGCCTCTTGTGAGCGTGAAACAAGGCGAACGAGCGGCAGCATGGGTACATGGAAGCCTAAGAGGGCGTTGAGGATTCTGACTTCGGGCTGCGCGAGGTGATCTGGCGGTCTATCCCGGCTTCTTTTGCGTGCCCGTAGCGCTGCTACGAACCCACAAAACGCGCCCGGCTGTCCTCGCCATCTCACGCCGCTCGCCTGCGAATCCAAAACCTCAACGCTCTCTAATTCAACAAGAACCAAAGCGAGGCGAAGCCGAGCGTACCAAAGACCCAGTACCATCGTGAGCGAAGCGAACGAATTAGCCCAATACGGAAGCTGTACGCTGGACCAAGACGGCTGCACGACGTGCGGTGATCTCGGTATTCCGGTGCGTGTGCTCGAACGCTTGCCCGGCGAGCAAGCCCTGTGTGAAGACCAAGTCGGTGCGCAAGCTGAAGTCGCCGTCACCTTCACACCCGGTGTACAGCCCGGCGATTTCGTTCTCGTTCACATGGGCGTCGCCATCGCGCACCTTCAACCAGTCTAACGAAACATCAACGCTGCTGTTAACTCAAACGGCTCGGCCATGAGATCCAACGGCCAAGAGCCAAAAGCCAACGGCCTTCCCCATGAAATACGTCGACGAATTTAGAGATGGGCGGCTCATCAAAGCCGCAGCCGAGGAGATTAAGCGACTCGCCGACCCTGCGCGGCGCTACCGCATTATGGAGGTCTGCGGCGGACACACGCATTCCATCTATCGCTATGGCCTGAAAGACCTCTTGCCAGACAATATCGAGTTGGTGCACGGGCCCGGCTGTCCGGTCTGTGTGTTGCCCATGGGCCGCGTAGACGATGGGCTAGCGATTGCAGAGCAGTCGGGCGCAATCTTCACGGCGTTTGGCGACATGATGCGCGTACCCGGCTCGAAGGGCAGTCCGCTCGAATACAAGGCGAGGGGGATGGACATCCGCATGATCTACTCACCCCTCGACGCCCTCAAACTGGCCGAAAAGAACCCCGACCGCGAGGTCTATTTCTTCGCCATCGGCTTCGAGACGACGGCACCCTCGACCGCGCTCACGCTGATGCGTGCCAAGGCACTTGGCATCACCAATTTCAGCGTCTTCTCGAATCACGTTACCATCATTCCCGCTATCCGCGCCATCCTCGACTCGCCCGACATGCGGCTCGATGCCTTCATTGGGCCCGGGCACGTCTCAACTGTTATTGGGTGCCGCCCGTACGAGTTTGTGGCGAAGGACTATGGCAAGCCCGTTGTTGTCTCGGGTTTCGAGCCGCTCGATTTATTGCAGTCCATCGTCATGATCTTGAAGCAGCTCGACGAAGGCCGGGCCGCCGTTGAGAACCAGTACGGACGTGTGGTGCCGTGGGATGGTAACATGCCTGCACTGAAGGCGATGGCCGATGTATTTGAATTGCGTCCATATTTCGAATGGCGTGGCCTTGGTTTTATTTCGCAGTCAGCCCTCAAACTCAGCCCCGCCTACGCGGAGTTCGATGCAGAAGAGCGCTACGGCGTGCCGGGCATCCGCGTCACCGACCCGAAGGCCGCACAATGTGGAGAGGTGCTCAAGGGCGTTCTCAAGCCGCACCAATGCAAGCTCTTCGGGACCAAATGCACACCTGAGCATCCCATCGGCGCGCTCATGGTTTCCTCCGAAGGCGCATGCGCTGCACAGTACCAATACGCCCAGCGCATCGAAACCCTCGAAGTGCTCTCGGACGACCTCTTTTGAGTTAGGTCACAAAGACACAAAGACGCAAAGGGAATTGTAGATTGTATCAGCGCGGATCCTTGAGCAGGATCCTGCGAAGTTGTCTCACCGCCTGCTAAATGTCAACAACTAAGCCGTCATGCCGGCGAAGGCGGGCATTGAGGGCAGTTTGGGCAGCAAAGATAGAACCTATCCGCCAGCAATAGCTTAGGTCGTAGGAGGTGCAGGCAGTACCGTTGTCGCCTTAGTTTAGCCGCTTTGCCAAGATTCCAGCCTTCACGGCAGGGTGAACAATGAGGCTATTGAATGCCCCTCTATCTTAGTGCCATCGTGTCTTTGTGGCCATAAAACCAACACAGATTTGAACCCCACCAAACCCATCCGCTTTCGCGACAAGCAAATTGAGATGGCCCATGGCGCAGGCGGAAAAGCCACACGTCGGCTCATCGAAGGGCTCGTACAACCGTTGCTGAGCAACCCCATGCTCGATGCACTAGAAGACGCTGCCATCCTTGACCTCGGCGGCCAGCAACTGGCCCTCACGGCCGATAGCTTCGTGGTCAATCCCATTCAGTTTCCCGGGGGCTCCATCGGCGAGTTGGCCGTTAATGGCACAGCCAATGACGTGAGCATGGCAGGGGCAAAGCCGTTGGCACTGCTATCGACGATGATCGTCGAATCTGGGCTTCCCGCCAATGTTCTTCAGCGCGAACTTGAAGCGATGCGTCGTGCGGCTGACGCGGCAGGCGTCTCCATTATTGGCGGCGACACGAAGGTGGTAGAGCATGGCAAGGCCGACGGTGTCTATTTCACCACGGCAGGGATCGGCTTCGTTGATCCTCGTGTCAGCCTAAATGTGCAGTCGGTGCAGCCCGGCGACAAAGTTCTGCTCTCAGGACCGATTGGTGACCACGGCATCACCATCCTTCTTGCTCGCGGCGATCTCGACCTCGAAGCCGATCTGACCTCTGATACGCGTGCCGTTTGGCCGTTTGTGGAAGCGATGATCGATGCTGCTGCACCCGGTCTCCGTTGGATGCGCGACCCCACGCGTGGTGGCGTTGCCTCGACGCTCAATGAACTCGCTCGCGACAGTCGGCTGGGTGTTGTGTTGTACGACGACAAGATTCCGCTGCGACCGGAAGTGCGTGGCGCATGCGAGATCCTAGGCCTTGATCCCTTGCATATCGCCAACGAAGGCCAATTTATTGCTGTCGTTGCGCCTG
>CAYYHN010000561.1:0-3802 GCA_964471245.1 uncultured Rhodothermaceae bacterium
CTTGCCGCCTACAATAATTGTAGGATCGAAGCGCCCTTCGGCGACGACGAGTCCAGCCATCGTCGTGGTTGTCGTCTTGCCGTGCGTCCCGGCAAGGCCGATGCCGTACTGCATCCGCATCAACTCGCCAAGCATCACGGCACGCTTGATAAGCGGGATCCGCTGAGCCTCAGCCTCGATGGTCTCGGGGTTCTCATCTGGCTTCACCGCCGAGGAATGCACAACGACATCTGCGCCTTCAATCTGCTCGGCTGCATGACCTTCATAGATCGTCGCGCCTAGCGTTTCGAGGTGGTCCGTCACCTCGCTCTTGCGCATATCCGAGCCCGTCACGCGGTAACCACGCGCCAGCAGCACCTCAGCGATTGAACTCATGCCAATCCCCCCGATGCCCACCATGTGGACCCGCCGTATTCGCCCTAATGATCGTTGTCGTCGCATAGGTTGGCGCGCTCGCTGTGCTCGCGCGGGTACTTGGTTCTTGGTACTTCGTACTTAGTTTCTTAGCGTCGCCGTTGTGCTAGTTGCAGCACCGACGTCGCAATATCATGGGCGGCGTCGGGGCGGGCGATGGAACGGGCGGCGGTGCGCATCTGGGTGCGGCGTGTGGGGTCCTGCACAAGGGTGCGAACTTCGTTGACGAGGGCGGCGTCGAGGCGCGCTTCAGGGAGGAGGCTTGCGGCCTTGGCCTCGGCCATGCTCTCGGCGTTCTTCGTCTGGTGATCCTCGGCAACATTGGGTGAGGGCACGAGAATCGAGGGTGTGCCGGTGACCATCAGTTCGCTACACGTGATCGCGCCGGAGCGGCAGAGTGCAATGTCGGCGGCAGCGTAGGCAAGGTCCATTCGGTCGATGTACTGGAGCAAGCGCAGCCGGGGATGCTCTTGGATGCGTTGCGTCAGACGTTCGTAGTAGCGCGCGCCGGTTTGCCAGATCAAAAAGATCCGCTCGTCGGCGAGCAGGGCGGCGTGGTGCGCTTCCATCGCGTTGTTGAGTGCGAGGCTACCAAGCGAGCCGCCGAACATCAGCACGACGGTGACGCCTTCGGGAATGCCCCAGTGCGCCCGCGCTTCGGCGCGCTTCTCATCAACCTTCTGCAACTCAGGACGCGTCGGGTTGCCATTTAGGACGCACTTCTCCTCCGGAAACGCATTCTTGGCACCCTCGAAGGCAATGTGGATCTCTGAGGCACGCTTTGCCAGCAGCTTATTGGTGACGCCTGCGTGGGCGTTCTGCTCTTGCAGCACAATCGGTCGCCCGCGCAAGCTGGCGGCAAACAGCACGGGCCCAGCCACAAACCCGCCGGTTCCAACCACTACATCGGCATCGAAATGCTTGACGAGATTCCAGCTTTGCCAGAGCCCACGCAGCAGCTTGAACGGGAAGAGCAAATTGCGTTTCAGCTCGCCGCGATGGAAACCGCTGACGGTAATCGGGTGGATCGCGTATCCATTCTTCGGCACGACCTTCCACTCCATCCGGTCTTGCGTCCCCGCAAACTCGATGGCCGCGCCGGGCTCAATCGCCTTGATGGCATCCGCAATTGACAGCGCCGGGTAGATATGCCCCCCGGTGCCGCCGCCTGCAAACAAGATGCGTGGGTTGTTCATGGTTCGCTACGCTCATGAGAGGGAGAAAGGGAGGCTCGCTGCGCTCGCGGGGGAATGGGAGATCGATTGTTTTAAGCAACAACGCTCGTCCTTTCTCTCTTTCCCCCGCTCACCTTTTCTCTCAGTTCCTCTTTCTCACTTTTCCTTTCCGCCTAACTGGCGGGAGATATTCAACAGAATCCCGATCATCATGCCATTGGTGACCATCGAGGTACCACCGTAGGAGACGAAGGGGAGGGCGAGACCGGTAACGGGCATCAGCCCGCACGAGACCGCCGCGTGAATCAGGCCGTTGGTGACGACAATTGTGGTGAAACCAACAGCGAGAAAGAGTCCCAGCGGATCGGGCGCACGCCGCGCAATCCGCATAAAGCCTCGGAAGAGCAGTACGCCCAGCAGACCTAGCACAGCCATTGCACCGATCAACCCAAATTCTTCCGCGATGATGGCGAAAATGAAGTCGTTGTACGGCTCCGGAAGGAAGTCGCGCTGGCCGCTCTTGCCCGGCCCAACGCCGACAAGTCCACCCATCGCAAACGCGATCTTGGCTTGCTTCGCCTGATAGCCTTCGGCCTGATCGTCGAAGACCGTCTGCTCGTTGGTGTGGCTAAAAATCTTCATGCCGAGATAGGCCTCGACACGCTCAGCGCGGCCCGGTGACGAGAGCAGCATCAACCCCGCGAGGCAGACGCCGATAAAACCCATGCCGCCGAGTTGGAGGATGCTCACGCGACCTATGAAACACATCAGCGTCGTCGCCATCAGCAGGACAGCCGCTGTTGAGAGGTCTTCGAGGCCGATGAAAAGCACCGTACCGAATACCCAGAAAAAGACGGGTACAAACGCCCGCCCGAAGCTCTTAATGTACTCTTGCTTGCGCGTTAGCAGCACGCCAACGTAGAGGACGAGCGCCACGCGCGCGAGGTCGGAGGGCTGGAAGCCGATGAAGCCTAGGTCGAGCCAACGCGTTGCTCCGTTGGTCGCCACACCAAGGATCTGGACCATCAGCAGCAAGCCAAGCGCCACGATCAGCCCAATCTTGCTCATCCGAGCCACCCAGCGGTAGTTGATGACGCTGAACAGCATCATCACGCCAAACGCCAGCCCGACGCGGATCAGGTGCTGGATGAGGAAGAACTCGGTGTTGCCGTCAAGCTTGGTGTAAGCCAAGTACGAGGTCGCACTGTAGACCGCCACCGTCCCCATCGCCAACAACCCTGCTACGACCCAGATGACGTACTTGTCCGCCGGCGCTGGTTGTTTAAGAAGCGAAGCTAGCATGGAATTTCAGGTTTGAAGGATGCCTGCGGCATGGTTGGGGGCACGCGATGCGTGCGTTTGGGGACGTTCGCTACGCTCACGTGTATGGGGCGGCTCGTTATCACTCGCCGGGGTGAGCTGTTGAGATTCAAACAAGCCCCCTCGCGAACGGAGTGAGCCCCATCCAAGAGGCGCGAGCCGAATCCCCATCCGCGAGACGAAGTCGAGCCCCCATCCGCGAAGCCCTAAAGGCTTGCCACCAGCCGGCGGAAGATGTCGCCGCGTTCTTCGTAGCTTTCGTACATGTCGAAGGAGGCGCAGGCAGGACTGAGGAGAACCACATCGCCGGGTTGGGCCATGGCGCGGGCCAATTCGATGGCATCCTCCATCGATCGAGCCTTGACGCTGTGCTCAGCATGACTACCGAGTTCGGCCATCACCTTGTCGGCGCTCTCGCCAAGGGCGACCACGCCGACCGCACGTTCGCGGATCAGCGCCTTGAGCGGACCGTAGTCGTTGCCCTTGTCACGACCGCCTGCGATCAGCACGATCCGCCGCGAAAAGCTTTCGAGCGCGTACCAGACGGCGTTGACGTTGGTCGCCTTCGAGTCGTTGACGAACCGGACGCCATCGACCTCGCGAACAAATTCGAGGCGGTGGGGGACGCCTTCGAAGCTGGCGAGGCTCTCGCGCACCACATCGCTACGGACCTCCATCACCCGCGCCGCGACCGCCGCCGCGAGCGAGTTGAACATGTTGTGTCGGCCCTGGAGGGCTAACTTCCTGGCTTGCATGAGAACCTCCTGTGATTCGTTGATCCGTAGCACGAGGTCACCATCGACCGCGTAGGCTCCGGACGCTACGTTTTCCTGTAAACTGATAGCAAGGGGTGTAAAAGCCGGGGTGCGCTGCGTAAGCTGCAGGTAGTCCCG
>CAYYHN010000562.1:0-3791 GCA_964471245.1 uncultured Rhodothermaceae bacterium
TACACTCTTTCCATCACGCCAGTCAACGCACACCAGCCGCCACCTGCGCCAAGCCGCCCTGAACCCACACCCCATTTCGAGCGCGTTCCCTTCGACCATGTTCACCATGAGTCGCCTTTCGACGACTTCCGCGTGCAGCCGCTGCTACCGTGGCGACTGGCTCAGCAAGGTCCCGCCGTCGCAGCAGCCGACCTCGACGCCGACGGTGACCCTGACCTGCTCATCACAGCGGGCAAAGGGGGACGCCTTGCTCGATTCCGCAACGATGATGGTGCGCTGACACGTGTCGCTGACGCTGTGTTAGGTATCGAGGCATGGGGCGATCAGGTGGCGCTCGCTGTGGAAGAAGATGACGCAGGGGCTACCGTCTTTGTAGCTGTGAGTGGCTACGAGATACGCGACTCGTCGGCTGTGGAAATTTACAGGATTGAAAAGGGGCGTACGCAGTTAGTGCAGCGACTCAGTGTTGGGTGGAATAATCCGACTACCGTGCAGCTAATAGATCTGGACCATGATGGTATCCAAGAGCTTTTTGTTGGCGGAGGATTTGAGCCGGGGCGTTACCCAGAGGCGGCAGCATCGCTTCTTTTTCGAAAAGAAGGCAGCCAGTATGTCCCGTCAGGCATTTCTAAAGGAGTACCTAATACGGGCACTGCTTGGGGAGATGTAGATGACGACGGGCATGTAGATGTTGTAACAGTCAATGCTTGGGGATACCCTAACATTATTCCCGGTAACGGCCGCGGCTTCTTCGGCGCATCCTTCCTTGATATGAACTTATATGATCATAGGGGGCTTTGGCAAGACATCACGCTAGGCGACTTCGATGGTGACGGCCGTCTCGACATTGCTGCTGCGAATTGGGGCCACAACAGCGTCTATGGGCAGCCTAGGCGTGATGGAGTGCCGCTAACACTTTATTCAGCTGATCTCAACCGCAATGGTTTAGTTGACATAATTGAGGCTAAACGTGATATGACGATCGAAGGTGGAGACGCACCGCTTCGCACGTTTGCTGCCCTTACTCGTGCACTGCCTAGCTTGCGGCGCACAGCACCTACCTATAATGATTTTGCAAGGATGGGTGTGTACCAATTAGTTGGTGCTGATAGTTGGAGAAGCTTGAATATGCCTTCGGCCAATACCCTCGCCAGCATGGTTTTCTTCAACCGAGGCGATCACTTCGAGGCCGTGCCGCTTCCGCCCGAAGCTCAGCGCAGTGCTGCCACGGGCATCCACGCTGCAGACCTCGACGCCGACGGCCACCTCGACCTGTTTCTTACCCAAAACATCTTCGGCGTCCCCGACGAACGTCCGCGCCAAGACGCTGGCCGCAGCCTCTGGCTCCGTAACACCGGCGATGGCACCTTTGTCGCCGTACCCGGGCAGGAGTCCGGCCTGATCGCCTACGGCGAACAACGCGGTGCCGCCCTCGCCGACTTCGACGGCAACGGACTGCTCGACATCATCCTCACCCAAAACGCCAACGAGACGTTGTATTTTAGGGCTGTTGACCGTTAGCTGTTGATGGATTGTTGAGGTCACGAATCGCACGAAAGGTCTGGGATAAAGTTTGTGCGTTGTATAGCGTCGTGCTTCGGTTTCAGACTTCGTAGTGATGCAAGGCATAGGCTATTTTTCGAATGAACACGAATGGGAGGTTGTTGAGAAACGACGTGCAGAAGGAAGGCATGCAGCAACACGCATTTTCTCCGCTGGGACGCCAAGAAGCTCCCCTCCTTAGACAAGGAGGGGCTGGGGGTGGTTGGATTATACCACACCAGAAACTCGTTCCATCTCCTCCTACCCAAGAAAGGCAAAGCGATCTCAACACCTACTCAAAACCAACGTATAGAACCGTCACAGATCCTTCGGCTCTACCCTTGCAGGCTTCGCTCAGGATGACACGTAGCACGGCAGGGAACCCCCTCTCACGTTGGTCCACATCGTCTCGTCGTCTCCTCGTTTCCTCCGCTCTTCGTCTCGCAAGCGTAGCCAGCATTGTCCTGCTCATCGCCTGCGAGGCCGAGCGGCAGCCGTTGGTGTGGAATGAGGCCGACGGACACCGCTGGGCGCAACTCGATGTGCGCGGCGGTGCGGCAGGGTTTGTAGCGCGCGAGGGCATAGGCATTGACTTTGAGAACACACTCACGAACGAGCAGATTGTGGCGAATCGGCACCGGATGCACGGGGCGGGCGTGGCGCTCGGCGATGTGGATGGTGATGGGCTGGCCGATGTTTACTTTGCGCATCTGGCGGGCGGCAATCGGCTTTATCGCAATGTGGGCAACTGGCAGTTCGAGGACATTACCGAGCAGGCTGGCGTGGCGCTGAACGACCGCTTCTCGGCGGGGGCGAGCTTCGCCGACCTCGACGGCGACGGCGACCTCGACCTGATGGTGACCGCGATGGATGGACCGAACGCCGTGTTACTGAATGATAGCGCAGGCGTCTTCAGCGAGGCGATCGACGACGTAGGTCTCGCCTATCGAGGCGGCAGTACTACGATGGCATGGGCAGATGCCGACGGCGATGGCGATTTGGACCTGTATCTCGCCAACTATAAGCCGATTGCGTTGCGCGACTCGCTGCCGCCGCCTGTCATCGACTTCGACCGCGTGGTACAGCAGACGGGCGAACGCAGCTTTGAGATCATTCCCGAATTCCGCGACCACTACGCCGTCGAGATCCGCAACAATAGGCTACTCCGCCTCGAACTCGCCGATCCCGATACCTACTACCGCAACGACGGCAGCGGCCGCTTTACGCCGATGCTGTGGACGGATGGGACGTTCCGCGGCCCCAATGGACAGCCGCTGACCGACGCCCCAAAGGATTGGGCATTGACGGCGCGGTTTCAGGATCTGAACGGCGACGGTGCACCCGACCTGTACGTCTGCAACGACTTCGAGAGCCCCGACCTTATCCTGATGAACGACGGCTCCGGGCGGTTCCAGCAGGTTGATCGCCTTGCCGTGCGCAAAACCAGCAATGCGTCGATGGCCATTGATGCGTCCGATATCGATCGGGATGGCGACCTCGACGTGTTTGTGGCGGATATGCTGAGCCCGGATCATCGCCAGCGGCTGATCCAGATGGATACGGCTCCGCCAATCCCAGCCGAGGCGGGCATGATGGACGACCGTCCGCAAGAGATGCAGAACACGCTGCTGGTCAATCGGGGTGATGGGACCTATGCCGAACTGGCCTTCCGAGCGGGCGTGGCGGCGTCGGACTGGACGTGGGCCGTAGCGTTTATGGATGTCGACCTCGACGGCTACGAGGACCTGCTCGTTACCAATGGCCACGCGTTCGATGTACAAAACGCCGATTTCCACGAACAAGAGCTAATGCAAGCTGCGCGCGTCCGCAGCTTCGACCAGTACCGACGCCTGCTCCTCCAGTACCCACCGCTCGACCAGCCAAACTACACCTTCCGCAACGTCAGCGCCACGGCGGGTGGGCCGCGCTTCGAGTTGGTCGACTGGGGCCTGTCGCTTGAGCCCGACGCGAGCCACGGGTTCGCCCACGCCGACCTTGACGATGATGGCGACCTGGATGTGGTGATCAACCGCCTCAATCGCCCGGCACTCGTCCTCGAAAACCGAACGGGTGCGCCGCGTGTTGCCGTCCGCCTTAAAGGGGTGGCTCCCAACACGCAAGCCATTGGCGCACGCGTTAAGCTGTTGGCAGACGGCCAGCCGATGCAGCAGAAAGAGGTCGTCGCGGGGGGGCAATACCTCTCGCACAGCACCGGCGACCTCATGTTTGCCGCCCTCGCCGATACGATG
>CAYYHN010000563.1:0-3790 GCA_964471245.1 uncultured Rhodothermaceae bacterium
CACCATAGACCCACGTCCTTTCGTGGAGCGGCGTTTCCTGTGTCGGCACCCACCGGATGACGCCCATCAGTGGTCCGGCGATGTCATCAACGGGGAGGCCTGAAGCGGTCGCAGTAGCGGTGGGCAGGTCGCTAGCGGTGCCTGTGACGGTGATGGGGAAGCGCGCAGAACGCTTGGTCGCATAGCTGCCATTGGGCTGGAGGTAGCTGAACGTCACCGGCGGAATCTCGAAGGTGCCGTTGGAGCGCGGCACGAGCACATACGTCAGCTTCTTGGTGCCACGGATGCGATTGCCGCCACGGTTGACGTTGAGTTCCACTTGTGGATCGTAGACTTCAAAGATGCCGGGCACGTCGAGCGTGGGGGGCTCCAGCGTGGCAAGGTTGCCGGTGCCACTCAGCGTTACAACAAGCTGGATGGATTCGCCTACCCCCACTTCCCGGCGGTCTACGCGAACATCCATCGAGAAACTGCCAACAGCACCGCTGAAGCCATCAGGTGCGTTGGCTGGCAGCGGCTTGGAGTTGACGCGCACGGACCCAGAGGCCAATTCGACGGGCTGATACCGATTGCGGCGCGAGAAAAAGGCGTCAAACGGATCGCGGCTGCGGAAGGGCACATACACTTCGCTCTCGATGCGCAGCGGGTCGATGCGCAGTTCGCCTGCCCGTGTCGGGAAGACGGAGACGCGTTTGAGCGTGATGGTGTTGTACCGCACGCCGTTTTCGACGGTAGGGCGTGGGATCGGGCGCGGCTCTACGTCGAGGTCCTCGCGCCAGAAGCCTTCGGCGTCCCACGAGTCGGTCAGGCGGCTTTGCCGGAGTTGGATGCCATCGCGAAAGAACAATTGGTACTCGATGGTCACCTGCTCATTCTGGAACACGTTGCGCTTGTTTGGCACGGCGCGGATGAAGATGTCGCGGCTCGACACTTCCGGCGGTTCGGCTGGCTCGGCAGGTGCGTTACGGTTGAACGGGCTCGTCAAGCTGCCAAAGGGATCGTTGCGTTGTGCCCGCCGCTGCGGTCGTTGAGACTGCGGCACGACCGTCATGCGAATTTCCTCGGTCGTATACGTCTGCCCGCCGACGACCACATTCGTTGCCGCGAGACGCGCACTGCCTTCGCCGACCGGTCGGTACGTCCAGCTAAAACCGATGCTGCGCTGGATGTTGCCGTTTACGATGGTCGTCTGGCTCGACATGCTCGGAAAGCGCGACACCAGCGCCAGCCCTTCTGTCTGTGGCGGCTGCGGCGTTTCAACCTGCGCCTGCGAGGCGTTTTGGATGTCGATGGTGTAGACGATGGTTTCTTCTGTGCCTACTGTGGTCTCATCCACTGATGCCAGCACGCGAATGTCTTGTGCCTGGGCTGTGTTTGCTAAAAGGAAGAAGATAAGGGAAAGAGCGAGTGGGAGTATGGGGCGAAGAGAGTGTGCAGGGAAAGGGGAAATGGCCTTCGGTATAATCCAACCACCCCCGGCCCCTCCTTGTCTAAGGAGGGGAGCATCTTGGGTCCCAAGCGCACGCGCAAGGTGCTTTAGAACATGTTGCTTGTGTACACGCATCGTATCTCGATCCAAAACCCAAGGGCCAATGGCTACATGCTAAGGGCCTTCGCTACCAATCCTTCTCAACTTTGCGGGGGCGAGCCTTCATTTTCTGGACTTCGCGCAGGAGTTGCTGCTCTTCGTTTTCCAGTGCTTGCAGGATACGCTCGGCTTGTTCTTCGCTCAGCTCATCCGGACGCGGCTCCTGCTGTTGCTCTTGGTTTTGCTGCTGGTCTTGGTTCTGCTGGTCCTGCTGTTGTTGTTGATCTTGCTGCTGCTCCTGATCCTGCTGTTGCTGGTCTTGGTTCTGCTGCTGATCCTGTTGGTTCTGATTCTCGTTTTGCTGTTGTTGGTCTTGATTCTGCTGCTGGTCTTGGTTTTGATCCTGCTGCTGGTCTAACTGCCGCTTCACAAACTCATAGTTGAATTTGGCATCCTCATTGGCCGGGTCTTCGAGCAAGGCTTTTTTGTAGTAGTCTAAGGCTTGCTCCAGTTGCTCCAGCCGCGTCGCGTTGTTGCCCGCGTTGTAGGCCGCCCGCGCCACATCGCCCGGCGTTTGTGCCATCGCCATCGCTTGGTCAAACACTGTCGCCGCCGTCTCGTGGTCTTCCTGCTGATACAGCGCCGCGCCAAGGTTGTTGAGCAACCCACCGCGCACCAACGTCGGTGCTTCGTCGGTGTATGCCAGTAGCCCTTCGCTATACGCTGCCGAAGCCTCGGGATAGTTGCCCGCCTCGTACTGCGTGTTGCCGTCACGGCCCGCTTTCTTTGCCTTGTCATCGCCTGGTCCGGCGACTAGCAGAATCAAGATGAGAAGAATGCGCATTTCGTGGTTTGTTGTTCGTGATTCGTACGCTCGGCTGGGCCTCGCTTTAGGTTAAAACCGTTGATTTCTTTTCGGCTAAACCGTGCAGCTTTTCAAACGATGAAAGCGTTGGTTTTCGTATGTGCTGCCGCTACAGCATGGCATAGCCCTTTACTACTATGGGCGTGACGTATGGTTCATGTTTTGAATAGTTACCTATCTGTGGTTGCTTAATTCATTCCAAAAGTGATACCTCAACCGACCCAAATTGGCTAACGAAGCTTGCGATGAGTCGCCCCAAAATGGTTGATCCATAGTTACCATTGTCACAGAAATACACGTAATCCTCCTCGATATCCGCATAAGCTTCGGGCATTTGTGAGAGGTTATCCTCTGCATTTCGGTACTCATAGAGGCCAGAGTCAGGACAGATGCCAGAAAACCAAGGTAGAAGACGCAAGGTCTTTTCAATTTTGTGTTTATGATCCTGTTTAGGACGAATTCGGTATTCGACACCCATATGGTATTTGATGTTAGAGGGAGGCTTCCTCGTCATATTTGTAGCCAGAGATCATTGAACCACCCCGACTATTCCTCTCCTGTTGCATACCTCCCCAATTCCCTTTCCCTCTCTCACGAGGCGAAGCCGAGTCCCTCCCCACCCGCGAGCAAAGCGAGCACCCAACCTCTCTCACCCGCGAGGCAAAGCCGAGCCCTTATGCCACCGCTTCGGCCCGGTTCACGGTTACCTTGCGGCGGTCGCGGATGAAGCGTTCGAAGATGAGGAGGAACAGGGCGATGGCAAGCGGCCACTGGTATTGCTCTTCGTACTCTTCGAACTCCTCTTGCCCAAATTCGGTTTTATCGAGGCGTTCGAGGGCGGTCGTGATGGAGGGCAGTGAACTTGAGGTCTTCGCAATACGGAAGTACGCCCCTTCAGAGGCGAGGTCTTGCAGTCCGGCTTCTTCCAGCCGCGTGGTGACGACGGTACCGTTCTGGTCACGCTTGTAGTCGATACGGCGGCCGTTGCGGTAGGTCGGGATCGGCACGCCGTCCGTCTCGCCGACGCCCGCCGTGAAGATGACGATGTTGTTATCGCGCGCTTGCTGCAGGATGGCATCGATTTCAGCAACGTGGTTCTCGCCATCCGACACAAACAGCAGCGCCTGCGTACGGTCGTCGACGCCGTCGGCTTCGGGTGCTTGGAAGGCTTGCATCGCCATCGCGAGCGCGGCGGTGAAATCGGTGCCTGGCGTGGGAATCAGTGACGGATCGGCCACGTCGAGGAAAAGGCGGACGGCGTTGTAGTCGGTGGTCAAGGGGCATTGGATGAAGGCGTCGCCAGCAAAAATGACGAGCCCAACACGGTCGCCGCTGAGGTCGTCAAGCAGCTTCTTGACTTCGTTCTTTGCGCGTGCCAAGCGGTTCGGGGCTACGTC
>CAYYHN010000564.1:0-3787 GCA_964471245.1 uncultured Rhodothermaceae bacterium
CGACCCGCCTCTACGGTAACGAAGCTGGCTATCCGATCTACAATCAAATCGATCCGGTTTTTAACAAGGCCTTACAGCTATGGGAAAGTGCTGAAACGCTTTCTGCATGGCACGAATAGTGCTTCAGCTTTAGTTTGATCTTGACTGGGGAGGTTGCTAGATGCAATCCTCCCCATTTTTTTGATGCTGACTGTTAAAAAGCTGCCTCCTTATACTCAACCATTCTTGATGGTTGCAGCCGACTCCCATAGTTTGCAGCGTAGCAACAGTAGACATGGCGTGAGGTGCCCTTGTACACGCATGGCAAATGGCCTTTTTCTGGTAGGAACGGATCGTGATGTTGGCAAGACCATGATTGGCGTGGGGATCGTTGCCCTGCTTCGAAAAATGGGCGTGGATGCGACCATGATGACGCCCGTTTCCACGGGTGGGGCCAGCGAGAGTGCAGGGAATCTGCTACGGCAAATTGGTGTGGATACGCCAAAGCGCTTGGTCAACCCCATCAACTTCGAAACGGCGGCAGCACCCTACGTAGCAAGCCGTGTGGAGCGTACGACTTTCGACAAAGACAAGCTTAGAGACGCTTATCACGAATTACGTGCGGATGGAAAGTTCGTCGTGGTGGAAGGCGGTGGATTGCTGGTGCCAATAACAAAGCGCTATGCAGTAGTGGACTTGCTCAAAGACTTCGACCTCCCTTCGCTAATAGTCGGTCGGACGGGTCGAGGGACGCTAAATCACAGCTTGCTCACGCTGCGGCTGATGATGGTTATGGGTATTCGCCCTGAAGGTTTTGTTCTAAACGGTTACGGCAAATTTGGTGATGGGTTTGCTGAGTCGTTAAACCCAGATGTGCTGGCCGAATTGGCACGGCCCATACCCGTGCTGGCGACCATTGAGTGGCGTCCGTCTTATCAAGATCAATTCCCCAATTTTGTGCGTGCGATGGGGCAGCAACCAGGGTTGATCTCGTGTCTTGAACGTCTCGTCTATGAAGACGACGATTTCTTTGAAGGAGACGATCGTTAACCTTTACTGCGTACACGAGGAAACGAAGAATCGTATCAAGAGTGTTTGCACGATTTTATCGTTTTGCAGTATTCTGAAAGCCCTTCCGTTTGCATTTTCTGACATTCTCTTCTCGGTAATCGGTACCGCTCATGATCTATCCCACGCAGCCTGGGCCGCTGCAAAAACGTATATCGGCCTTGTTCGGTGCCGCAACTACATCGACCTTCGAGGGTGACTTGTATGCCCTCATTGTACCCGACACCAACCATATGAGCGGTGCGCACATTGCCGCTGACCTTTTTAAGCTTACAGAGGGACACGTATTTGACACGGTCGTTCTTGTAGCCCCTAGCCATGAAGAAGCGTTTCAGCGCATCAACATCTGCGAAGTGGATACATACCACTCTCCGCTTGGCGCCCTTCCTGTCAATGATATTGTGCGTAATGAACTCTGCGACGAAGATGATGACATTTTCATTGGTGATGAAGGGCATTTTCACACATCCGGTATAGATGTGCAGTTGCCTTATTTACAGACTGTGCAACCCAAATTTGACATTGTCCCTATTGTTATGGGCAATGAAACACCACCTTTTTGCGAAGAACTTGGCCATGCCCTTGGTGAAGTTTCCTACAATCGTCGGATGCTAGTTGTCGCATGTGCGAACATCATTAGTGGTTCAGATGAAGACTTATCACTTATGAGATCCTACATCGAGGATGGAGCTGTCGAGGAGTTGACCAAGCTCTTGGCGAGCGAGACGGTCCATATGGAAGGGCAGGGGGCCGTCCTCGTTGCTATGATTGCTGCGCGACATCGCGGTCGTCGTCAGGCTCAGGTGATGCACTTAGAGTCACCCAAAGATGGCGGGAAAGGCTATCTGGGTGCTGTGCTGTACAATTAGCGTTCAGTGAGCGGTTTATGGAACACGATGTCCCGAGCAAGCCACCCGTTGCGCTCATTGGCGCAGGGGCGCTTGGGACGGCGCTCGGCCTTGCGCTGCATGCAATGGACTATCCCATTGCGACCGTACTCAGCCGCACGCACGCATCTGCGACAAACTTAGCTGGGCAACTGCATCCTTCGGTGACCGCTACGCAGCGTTTTACCGATGTTGATCCAATCGTGCGTCTCTTCTCGCTCTGTGTTCCAGATGATGCGTTGGCGGACATAGCGTTAGAGTTAGCCCGCGTGCGGCATCCTTGGGAAGACTGTGTGGTGTTTCATACCTCGGGTGCTAGGACCGATGCCGTTTTAGCGCCTCTCGCCATGCTTGGGGCGACCACACTCAGTTACCACCCGATACAGACGTTTGTACCACCCGTTGATGCCAAACTATGGCACGGCATTTATGTTGGCGTGCAAAGCCAAACGAGGAAGGGCATCGATTTTGGCGTACGCTTGGCCGCCGGATTGGGTGCAAAATCCGTCGTGTTGGAGGCTGACGACAAAGCGCGGTATCACTTAGCGGCAGCCTTAGCGTCGAATGCCTTTGTCGCGTTGATGGGCATGGTAGGTGAGGTCCTCGCCAGCATTGGTGTGGATCGGCCTACAGGAGCGGCAATGATGCAGCCACTCATAGCAAATACTTGGGCGAACCTGCAAAAAAGCTTGCCCGAAGATGCGTTGACAGGCCCAGTGGCGCGGGGTGATGTCGCTACGATTCGGCAACATGCGGCTGCTTTGCAACGGCATCTGCCGCAGCTTTTGCCTGCTTGGGCTGCACTCGTCAACGAACAAACCCGTGTGGCGGTGCGTGGCAGTAAACTTTCGCCCGTAGAAGCCGAAGCTGTGTTAGACGTGCTCAGTCAAGCCTTGGCAAAACCCGATTGGTAGGGAACGCAAGCGCCGAGAAATTCCGTCTAGCGCGTCGCCGAAAAGCCGCGAATCCCCCGAACATCTCCAGCGGCCGATTCGTATGATGGTGCCCCAATTTGTCGCCATCGAAGCACCCACGAAGCCACACGTTCACCCATGTACATCCCGGATCATATTGTCGATGACGTGCGGGTGGCTTCAGACATCGTCGAGGTAGTTGGCGACTATGTAAAGCTGCGAAGACGCGGGTCGAATTATGTTGGGCTGTGTCCGTTTCATAACGAAAAGACCCCATCGTTCAACGTTAATCCGAACCTTGGTATTTACAAGTGCTTTGGCTGTTCGAAAGGGGGGAACGTCTTTCAGTTCATGATGGAGGTGGAGAACGTCACGTTCCCCGAAGCCGTCCGAACGCTGGCGGCGAAGGCGGGCATTACCTTGCCGGAAGACGATCGACCCGATCCCGCCCAGAATGAGACCGAAGCGATCTACGGCGCGTTGCGGTTTGCGGCCCGCTATTTTTATGAGCAACTCACGGCGACCGAAGCCGGAAAAGTCGGACTCGATTATCTGCTGAAACGAGGTTTTACACCTACCATCATCAAGAAATTTGGCCTCGGGTATGCGCCCGAAGCGTGGGACGGCTTGCTAGCGACCGCCGAAAAAGCAGGCATCAAAGCGAATGTGCTCGAAAAGGCGGGGCTCATCATTCCACGCAGAGACAGCAATGGGCACTACGATCGGTATCGGCATCGGGTCATCTTTCCCATTTTCTCGCGGGTAGGCAAGGTGCTGGGGTTCGGCGGACGGATTCTCATCAAAGACCCAAAGCAGCCCAAGTACATCAACTCGCCTGAAACGAAGGTCTACCACAAAAGCCGGGTTATCTACGGCTTGTACCGCGCGAAACAGGCGATGCGCCGTCGTGAGGAGGTGATCTTAGTCGAAGGCTATACC
>CAYYHN010000565.1:0-3734 GCA_964471245.1 uncultured Rhodothermaceae bacterium
AGTTGGGGGAAGTGGTGCGCTGCCGTGCCGCCTAGGTGCGTACCCAAAGCCATCCCGTCTTCGAATTCGTCGTGCACGAAGATGGCGTTTTGGTCGTCGGCAAAGTAGCAGGCCATCTTGAGCGTGCCAGGCTCCTGATCTTGCATTTGCTGGAGTACGTTTTGGTAGATCGCCTTGAGTTCGTCCAGTTTGCCGGGTTGTGCGGTCCATTTGTAGAAGACTGTGATCGCTTGGTTGTTCATGATTCGGTACCGTCGTGTTTGCGTTTGGTTGTGCGTGTGATCGAACAATTCAATGATATGGCGCAAACACGTTCTTGGCGGGTGTCATTTATGACATTGTGAGGGGTTGTTTCCGACATAATTGTGCGGTACTCTATACATGCTCACGCAAACAAAGCGCATGCAGACATGAAGCACATCAGCATACTGGTCCCGGCAGGGGATTCCATTCTCGATACCATCATTGGCACCTACGGGCTGTTGCGTATGGCCAATGCCCACTACAAGCGGACGCGTGGCCTCAAGGAAAACCACTTCTATATTGATTTAGTGGGCCTCACGCGCGAGCCTGTAAGCCAAGGTGGGTTGTTTCAGGTAAGGCCTACCAAGACCATTGACGAGGTGCAACGGACAGACCTCGTTGTCGTCAGCGCGATCAGTGGGGATTTGGAACAGGAGATTGAACACAATCGGGCGTTTATTCCGTGGATCAAAAAGCAACGGATCCAGCATGACGCTGAAATCGCCAGCTTGTGCAAAGGCGCTTTGCTGCTTGCTGAGACGGGCTTGCTGAATGGCAAGGCGTGCGCCACGCATTGGACGGCCCACGACTTGTTTCGACGCCGCTATCCGAAGGTGCATCTCGTCCCAGAGAAGATCATCAGCGAAGACCGCGGTATTTACTCCAGTGGTGGTGCCTATTCCTTCCTGAACTTCTTGCTGTACCTGATTGAAAAGTACTGCGGCCGGGAAACGGCCATTTGGTGCGCAAAGGTCTCCGAGGTGGATCTCGATCGCATCGAGCAGGGGCATTTCATGATCTTCAGCGGCCAGAAAGACCACGACGACGAGCCCATCAAAAAAGCACAGGTATTCATCGAGGCGAATTACGACCAAAAGCTGAACGTGGACGACTTGGCCAGCCGGTTCGCTATCAGTAGCCGGAGCTTCTTGCGGCGGTTCAAAAAGGCGACAGCCAATACGCCCCTCGAATACATTCAGCGGGTCCGCATCGAAGCCGCGAAGAAGCGCTTGGAGTCGTCCACCGATTCCGTTACACAGGTGATGTACGACATGGGTTACCTCGACAGCAAGGCGTTCCGGAATGTCTTTAAGAAATACACGGGCCTCTCACCGGTTGAATATCGCAATAAGTACAATCGGGAGATGGCGTACGCCTAGCTGACAAACGCAGGGCCTCCCGGAGAAGCACTGCGATTGGGCAGGCATACGGAGCGTGCTAAGACAGGGCACGCAATCAGTCTGCGGGAACGTAGCTACCGGGTGTGAACATGCCTGCGACGTGGGCTTCGAACTCGGCGGGGTCGCCCAAGTCGAGGTGGTCGAGTTCGCTGAAGTCAAGGATGAACGTGCGGTTAAACCATGCCTGCAAGGCGAGACTCCACGAGGTGCGTGAGCGTGCTGCAGTGGCGGGAGCGATGGACGTAGAGGCGGTAGAGGCGGCGGATGGCATGAGCATGGACATGGCAATAGGTGTTTTAGTGAGGGTATCAGCTTGAGCTTGTGTGGCTCACTATCCCTACCGTCAGAACATCACGTTGCGGCTCACGTTTTGGGAAAAAAAGTGCAAGCGGCCAGTTTTTTCTCTGAAACGCTGTTATTTGGCTGAAATAGCATCAATTAGCTTGCTACAAGGGTGCTTTGTACATCAGCCGTCTAGCCCGTGCTCGCTGAGAATCATCAGCAATTGTTGTTTGGCAGCGTCGTTTGGTTTGGGCGAGGCATCGATGCGGCGGATGCCGTTTTGAAGCACATTCCGCGCCGCTGCGCTGTCGCCGACGGCTACGAGTGTGCGTGCAAACTCGCGCCGAGCATGTTGTTCGCCGCGTGCGCCCGGTTTAAGGGTTGATTCCATGATCTGCATGGCTTCGCGGAGCAACGGCACGGCCGCCTCGGCTTGGCCAGAGCGGCGCAGCGTTTCGCCCAGCCCGATGAGCGATCCACCGAGTGCTTGGTCATTTGGGGCTAACTTAACACGCATCACGGCCAAGGCTTGCCTATATACGGCCTCGGCCGCTGGGTACCGCCCCGTATCCCGTAGAATATCACCGATGTTGAGGCGTATGGCAGCTAGGGTGGGGTGATCCTCGCCAAACGTGGCGATCCCAGCGGTCTCAGCGCGACGGTACGAGGCCAGGGCCTCTTCAGCGGCCCGTGTTTTTAAGGATGTTGGCTAGATTCGCAGTCAGCCGAAGCACCGCTGGATGACGATGACTGTCGTGGGTCTCGGCGAGCGTGAGGGCTTCACGCATCTGCGTTTCAGCCGCATCCAACTGCCCCATCTGCTGTAAATTGACCGCGTATGCTTCTAAGTGAATCACGAGCCCGCTGTAGTTATCATCGTCCGCTTCGTAGTGCGCGCGGCTCATGCGGACGGCATTGCTCAGGTAGGATGCAGCTTCTTCGAAATTGCCCACCGAGAGTTGGATAAAGCCTGCTGTGCCTACGCCTGTGACGTAGTCTTCAGATAACGTGTCCCCAGTCATTGCATAGACACCCAAGCCACGTTCGACGAGCAAAGCAGCCGTGTTGAAGTCTGCAAGGCGATGGCGGGCTAAGGCTTGCCAGACGAGGGTTTTTCCATAGAGCCTCGGATCCGTAGCCTCGACAGGTTCGAGCACCTCGACGGCCTTAGCAAGGATCGAGTCGGAGCGTATATAGTCGCCGAGCTCGTAGTAGGCTTCGCCGACGGTGCGTAGTACGCGGCCATAGACAGCTGGCGATGCCGCCAACTCATTATTGGCGCGTGCCACACCTCGTTCAAGCAGGTCACGGGACGACAGCGAGTCGCCGAGGGAAACATCTAGACCTGCCCCGGTGAAGATGTCGACGATGAAGGTCGAGGCGGCTTCGGCCGTTTCCGCTTCGGCTTCGGCGCGGAGCCGTTGGCGGTTGGCTTCCGCCGCTTGCCAACTGGCGACGCTTGCCCCGACGATGATCGCCAACAAGGCAAGCAAGGCCGCCGCTGTAGCTGCGCGATGCCTGCGGACGAAACGGCTCATGCGATAGCCTGCGGTCGCAGGTCGTGCTTCTACGGGTAACCCGGCGAGGTGGCGGCGCAGGTCGGCACCGAACGCTTCGGCCGAGGCGTAGCGGCGGGTAGGTTCCTTGGCCAACGCCTTCGCGAGCATCACGTCGAGGTCGCCGCGTAGCGAGCTCGCTCGGCTTGGCGCGATTGCCGTGGCGGTCTCTGAGGCGAGCGGCGGGACGATGTCGCACACGACGCGCTCGGTCTCGGCAGGACTCAGGCCTGATGTGGCATAGGGGCGACGCCCCGCCAGCAGTTCGTACGCGAGCACGCCCAGCGCATATACATCGGTCGCCGTCGTTACGTCGCCCTGGCGCACTTGTTCGGGGGCGGCATAAGCAGGTGTCATCCAGCCCATAACCGTCAGCGTCGGATCGGGCGTGTCGCTGAGTAGTTTGGCGACGCCAAAGTCGAGTAGCTTGGGTTGTCCTTCTTGGGTCACAAGGACATTCGATGGCTTCAGG
>CAYYHN010000566.1:0-3733 GCA_964471245.1 uncultured Rhodothermaceae bacterium
GAGAACGTCTTCCAGATCTCGCCGCCGCGCTCGGTTACCGTGATGGCGATGACGGATACCGATGGTGACGGCATCCCCGATGGCTCGAGTGGCGATTCCGCGCAGTTGCGTTGGCGCTCCGATGCTTTCCAAGGTGTCATCAAAGGATCTGTAGCTGTTGGGTTTAACAACAACATCTATGTTGCATCAGACAACGGAAGCCTCTATGCGTACACTCGCAACGGCAACCTCCGCTGGGAATTCTCCGACACGCAAGGCCCAATTCGTGCAACGCCGCTCGTAGGCAACAACGAAGACGTCTTCATTGTAAGCGAAGATGGGCGCCTCTACGGCTTGCGCGCCAATGGCTCCACAATGTGGCCGGCCTACACTACCAACAGCCAGCTTCGTTCAACACCCGCCCTCGGCGTAGAAGGTGGCGTATACTTCGGTGATACGAACGGACGTCTGCACGCGGTCAACTCGTTCAACGGCCTCTCGCTACCAAGCTGGCCGATCGAAGTCGATGAGTCGGAGTCCGTCTCCATCGTCGTGCCGCCCGTCATTGCAGCCGACCGCACGGTGATCGTAGCGGGCAACAACGGTCACATGTACGCCTTTGGTCCGCAAGGTCAGCGTCTGTGGAAATCAGCCCAAAATATTGGCAGCATTCATGTGGGCATGGCGCTCGTTGAGCGGTCGTTCAGCATCCCACTTCCCGATGGTAGCGTCCGCGAGACGACAGCCAATGTAATCTATGCCGTCTCGAACGACGGGAACCTCTACGCCATCTCTGGCCAAGACGGTTCTGTACTCTGGAGCGAGTTCCTTGGGCAAGTGCCAACCGGCCCACGCCGCTCTGGACCTATCGTCGGTACCGATGGTGCGATCTATGTAGGCACCACGACTGGGCTCGTAGCTTTCAACGAAGAAGCCAATGCCTTCACACCACGCCTCCGGTTCATCTTCCCCGCTGAAGACGTCGGCACACCGGTTATCGACTCGAACGAGATTATCTACTTCGTCGGCGGCGAAACGCTCTACGCGATCAACCCAAACAACACGCCGATCTGGAATATCCCACTCGGTGCCCAAGCCGACGGTCCACTGACCATTAACCGTGACGGCCTGCTACTAGTAGCTACGGACAATGGTTTTGTGAATGCGTTCGACACAGGCTCTGTTGGACTAGCCCCAGGCAAGTGGCCTACGTTCCAACGCAATGCTCGCCACTCCGGCCGCCTTGGCATCGACGAGGACGACGGCTAAGGAATGTAGCTCATGGCTCTTGGCCATTGGGTCTCAACGCATACGCGTAGCTAAAGACCGACGTACGGCACTTGCTTGTATCGTCCTCTTTCTCTCCCGTATCTTGGTAAAAGGCGTCCATCGTATTTGTACGGTGGACGCCTTCTTCATGGCACCCAGCCAAGAGCCATGGGTTCTCCAATCATAAAGTCTTTGCGAAAGCTGCTTTAAGATGACTCTTAAGGACTTTTCTCTGGGCCGCAAACATTGACTTCGGACAGGTAAGCGAGCTATATTTCAGGTCTTTGCGTGCTGCGTCACTATTGCATATAGGACCGCGGTGTGCACCTTGCCCGATCGTCTAATGGCAGGACAGCGGCCTTTGGAGCCGTCGGTGGAGGTTCGAGTCCTCCTCGGGCAACCCTTCCAAATCGGTCTTACTTGCTCCCACACATTCCGACCTCCCTGCATCCCCGTTGATGCAGGTTTTTTGTTGGCCTCGCCGCTCGCGCGCAGCACCTTTGCCCATGACCCGCCTTCATCGCGAACTCCCGATTAAGATCTTCGCCGGACGTTCCAATCCCGTATTGGCGGAATCGATTGCGAACCTGTATGGGCAGTCCTTGGGTCAAGTTGAGATCAAGAATTTCTCGGATGGTGAGATTTACGTCCATTATGAGGAGTCAATCCGTGGCTCGGATCTCTTCATCATCCAGAGCACGCCCGCACCAGCCGACCATTGGATGGAGTTGTTGCTGCTGACGGATGCTGCCAAGCGCGCCTCAGCAGCGCGAATCACTGCCGTCATGCCCTATTTTGGCTATGCACGGCAGGAGCGCAAGGACCAGCCGCGTGTCTCCATCGCCGCGAAACTGATGGCGAACATGCTGGAAAAAGCTGGCGTGGACCGCGTGCTGACGATGGACCTGCATGCCTCGCAAATTCAGGGTTTCTTTGATGTTCCTGTGGATCACCTTTATGGCTCTGCGGTATTCATCGACTACTTGCGCGACTTGCATATGGAAAACCTTGTGGTGGTCGCGCCAGATGTAGGAAGCATCAAGATTGCCCGCGCCTATGCACGCCGTCTAAACGCTGACCTGGCCCTGATTGATAAGCAGCGTCCGCGCCAAAATGAGGCGGTGGTAATGCATATTATCGGGGAAGTGGCGGGCAAGAACGTACTGCTGATCGACGACATGATCGATACGGCAGGCACGCTCACCAACGCCGCCAATGCGCTACGCGACAACGGCGCGCTGGAGATTATGGCGGCCTGTACGCACCCGCTGCTGTCGGGGCCTGCGTACGACCGGATCGAGCGTTCGGCCATCAGCCGCCTGTTCGTAACGGATACGATTCCCCTACGCATGCCATCTGACAAAATCGAGGTGGTGAGTGTGGGGCCCCATTTTGCACAAGCTATCGAACGCATATACACTGACGAGTCGGTCTCGACGCTGTTTGTCCCTTAGCGGGCAAGTCGTGTGAGATCACCTGGAGGCTCGGCAACCTGCAGCCGCATGGGCATCGGAAAAGTGCCCGTGCTTTCTGTTGAACCCAAACGCCGTGGATGACACGGTATGATGACATGAACGCGATTACCATTGAAGCCCACGTGCGCGAAGCGGGCAAACGAGCTGCTAAAGCCGCACGCCGCGCCGAGCGGGTGCCTGCCGTGATTTACGGGTTCGGCGTCGAGCCGGTCTCGATCTCGGTGCCCGAACTGAGCCTCCGCCCTCTGATCTACACCACTGAGTTCCACACCGTTCAGATTACGGCGGACGGCCAGACATGGGACTGCATTATGAAAGATGTGACGTACCACCCGGTCACCGACCGTCCGACGCACGTCGACTTCCAGGTGCTGGTACCCGGCCGCGAAGTAGCTGTTACGGTACCCGTCAAGTTCATCGGCACGCCGAAAGGCCAGATCGCGGGTGGCCGTACCCGCAAGGTGCTCCGCAAGCTGAACATCTCGGCCTTGCCCGAAAACCTGCCCACGACGGTAGATGTTGAGATCGCTGAGTTGGAGATCGGCCAAACGATCCAAGTGCAGGACCTCCCTAGCGACGGCATTACCTTCACGGACATGCCGGATCAGACCATTGTCGCGATCGCACGTCCGCGTGGTGGCATGGCCGCCGCCGAAGGAGAAGGCGAAGACGCCGAAGCAGACGCATAAGCGACGCCGCACGCTTAGTTATTTCGAAAGGGTAGCGTACCATTCCAACGGTGCGCTGCCCTTTTTGTAGTAGTCCTGGGGGTATGGGAGGTTGGGTGAGTGGGCGTATGGGAGAGCGTGGTGCAAACGTCTCGACCATCCCAGACGTCCATTCCTTTTGTAGTGTGGGAAGACTGGGGAGTTTGGGGTGTGTGGGAGAATGGGAGTGTGGGCGTTTGGGAGAGCGTGGTATAAACGTCTCGGCCATCCCATCCGAAAACACCGCTCCCCCACAAAAACTCCCCAAACCACCCATACTACCCACCCCTCCCATACTCCAGC